>JBDLWG010000019.1:0-4514 GCA_039804385.1 Bacteroidota bacterium | reverse complement strand
ATTTTTCGTTCTAAAATTCATACTCAAAAGTCTTTTAATGTTGAGTGATAAAAAATAAATAAGTTTACTGTTGAACACAAGTGTAAAAGTATATAAGTATCTATATATGTACAAGTTTTTTTGTAAAAAAATTAAAAAAAAATTTTTTTAATTTTTAAAAAAGACCTTTCAAAAGACAAAAAAAACTATATGTAGAATTTTATTTTTAAAACAATGCAATTAAAGCATTTTTATACTGAAAAATTTTAAATGTGCTCAATCAAAATGGGTGTATTCCGACCGATTTTAAAGTTGGAATACACCCATTCCTGATTCAGATATACTTTGCGTCGGGTGGTTTTGGATACAATGGGAACACGGATGACGCGGATGGAGCGGGTGAGCGCGGATTTTTTTTAGAATTTAGTGTAAAATTCAAAAAAATTCAAAAAAAAATCCGTGAAAATTCGCCCCATCTGCGTTATCCGTGTTCCCATTGTATCGCAAAACGATCGTGCGTGAAGTATAGATTTAAAAAAAGCGCAAAATAGCATTAGGCACTGCCCGAATCGAAAAAACACCTGTATCTGAAACCGTTTTGGGAATGACTATTTTGTCAGGGGCATTCGGCTTCTCAACAACACTTGTTTTAGGCGGCTTATTAGACGGTGCAGGCAATGCGTATGAATTATATTTTTTTAAAATATCGCCAGATACAATTTGCGCTCTTAAAACTTGCGCTTCTTTGGAAGGATTGACTTTCAACACTTTATCAATCAAATCAATCGCCATAATACTATGTCCTGAAACAACTGCTGCCGTTGCAATGGTAATCAACGATTGTTCATCTGCGGAAACGGATTCTGCGGAAACTTCTTTCAAGGCTTGCGCAATCGAATCTCGAACGACTTTATTCTGCGGTTGTTTTTCTAAAGATTTAAGTTGTTTATCAAATTGCTTTACTTTTTGGTCAAACTTTTTTTTAGAATCCGTTTTTTTCTTAATTCGTTGCTTGCTTGTTACCACAGGCGCGGAAGTCGAATCCAACTGAGCCGCTTGATGAATCAACGCTTGCGCAGCATCATAACGTCCCAAAGCGACTTGTGCATTCGCCACCGCGCTCAATGCCGAAGGACTTTCATTCATGCGGGCAGCAGACAATTGGTGCAAGTTTTGCAATAATTGTTTTTGCAAAACAGTGTCCAATGGATTTTTTTCAACCTCTTTGGAGACTTTATCAATATTGATAACGCCGTTCTCAAATTGAACCCGTTGAATACTGGGGTAGCCAATCATCATTAACGGCATGGAAAATGCGTAAATTAATTTCAAATTGGGCTTATTTTGATGGACGGTGCGCATAAAGGCAAATAATAATGCCAATCCGACCATTAATCCCAATAAGATTAATATCAACTCATGCAATAAAACACCTTCTAATAGTTTCATCTTGTTACTTTTTGAATCGGTTCACGGAAATTTGCCCTTAAACCGATTAGTTGAATAAAAATTTTGTTTGAAGGACTTTTTTTAGAAAAATTTAACTTTTCAGTCATCCCGAATCTATGCTTATATAACGCCTAAATACGCTAAAAGAGACGTTGTAACAATGTGTACACATCACAATAAGAATTAAATTAACTAAACTTTAAGTTTTATTTTTTTTGCCAAAAATAGTCTTCAAAAAAGAAGATTTTAGAACAAAATTATGAAATAAGCACCATTTTTTAATAATTTCCGACTATATTTGCAAACTTTTTACATCCTTTGCACATCCATTCGATGCAAAAGCAATTGCACCCTTAATCCGACTACAAAATGTCCAGAAAAATTACGATTGATCTCAAAGAAATTGAGAGAAAAAAGAAAAAACTCGAAAAAGTCAAAGCCGAACTTAAAAAAGAGTTCGTCGGTATCGACTATGTGATAGAAGAATTGGTTGATTATATTCAAATCTGGTATCTCATGCCCGAAGTGTTGAGTCGTCCGATAATTGTCAGTCTTTGGGGCATGACAGGAGTGGGTAAAACAGATTTGGTGCGCAAAATGGTGAATAAATTGGAATACCAAGACCGTTTCGCAGAGGTGGAGTTGTCGAATAGTGAGTCGAGTAGTTATTATTCGTATCGCAGTTCGGTCAGTGGGATTTTGGAAGCGAATGGTTTGAATGATGGCAAACCTGCCATTGTCTTGTTTGACGAAATCCAACGATTCAATACGCTTGACCCTGATGGCAATCCGTATCCAAATGTGCGTTTTCAAGATTTTTGGGAATTATTGAGTGATGGTAAATTGGCAAAACGCGATGATAAGGAAGAAATTGACCGTTATTTAGAAGATTTTTTATTTTATAGCAAACAGCGCAAAAAACAAAAAGACCAAGCGGCGGCAACCCCTGTGCCAGAAGGGGAGGAAGCGGCTCCGCCTTCAACGGAAGATACGAGTATTGGCTTGTGGCAAGCCCGACAGTTGAAAAAATTGTTTTCGTTAGACGACGACGTACAATCGCTTGCGGACATGGATCAAGATTCGGTTTTGAAAAAAATGATGGTGCGCAAAACGAAAAAGAAGATTTATGAGGCGATTGACCATTCTAAAACCTTGATTATCATTAGTGGGAATTTGGATGAAGCGTTTAGTATGGCTTCGGAAACGTCCGAAGCAGATGTAGATGCCGATATTTTTCACGCTTATACAGAGAAAATAACCTTAGTTGACATCAAATCAGCCCTTTCGCGCAAGTTCAAACCCGAACAAGTGGCGCGTTTTGGCAATATTCATTTGATTTATAAATCTTTACGCCGTAGAGATTTTGAAGTATTGATTCAGTGGGAAGTGGAGAAAGTGATCCTTAAAAACAAAGCGTTGTTTGACGTGCAATTGTTGGTGGATAAGCATATGAATGAGTTGATTTATCAAAATGGCGTTTTTCCAGTGCAAGGCGTTAGACCTGTTTTTAGCTCGGTGATTGACATTTTGGAAACCAATTTGGCTAAAATTTTATTTGAAGCGTTGATGATTGGTCAAAATAAAATTTTGATTGATTATGATTTTGAAGGTAAAAAAATTGTTGCCAAAGTCGGCAAAGGTAAAATCGTTGAAATTCCGTATGTTGGGCGGGTTGATAAAATTCGACAAGCGAATATTGATGATGTGGTTGCCAATGTTTCAGTGCATGAATCGGGTCATGCGGTGGTTTATGGCGTGTTATTGGGGTTGGCTCCGTTGCAATTGAAGTCCAAAGTGGCATCGAATTATGTGGGCGGGTTCACGTTCCCGCATCAAATTCACCAAACCAAACAGACGATGATTGATAAAATCAAAATTTATTTGGCGGGCGGTTTGGCAGAAGACCTCGTTTTTGGAGAGGGCAATGCAACGATTGGCAGACACAACGACCGATGGGAAGTGTCGAACCTTGCCATGGATTACATTCGCAAGTACGGTTTTGTCGAAAAATACCAAGCCTATTATTCCAATAACCCGACTGCACCAATGGATGTCTTTATAACAGACAAGGCAGTGGAGGAAATGATTCAAAATTTGGTGGTGGAAACCCGACACATTTTGGAAGCGAATAAACCTTTTTTGTTGGATTTGTCGCGTCAATTGCATATTGCGGGCAGTTTGAAAGCCAATGAAGTGGCTGAAATTGCAAAACAATATGGTTTAGATTTGAAAATCCAAGAAGAAAGTCATTTGCATATAGCCAATTATCTTGATATATTGTCAACTGAAAAATAAGGAGTGTACCATAGATTTGATAGTCGGGCAATTTATTTCCCGACTATCAAATCTATAGTTATTAAGCGTAACCACCTTGCATGTAATCCCGCAGATGCGTAATTGTTTCGCTCTGAACGGAAACCGTTTCTTCAATCAAATCCAAAATGGAAATAATGCCGACCAAACGATGCTGCTCCATGACGGGCAAATACCGTACATTTTTATCGGACATCAATTTCATACAATGTTCAATGCGGTCTCGCGGGCTGACGCGGGGCAAATCAACAGACATGACTTCCGCAACCGTCGTATCCACAGAACGCCGACCTTTTAAAGCGACTTTGCGGGCGTAATCCCGTTCTGTAAAAATACCTTTGTAATAATCACCATCGATGATGACTAAGGAGCCGATATTGCGGTCGTTCATGATTTTTAACGCTTCAATGACGGATAAATGGGGCGGACCCGAAATGATGTTTTTATGGCGTTTCCGCAGGATGTTAGCAACGGTACTGGTCATGCTTTCCAAGTTTTTAGAGGATGAACAAATATTGGTTTGTTGATGATTTTTATCGTACTGGATTCATGGTACGAATCTGAAACAAAGATATTTTATTCTTTCGAGAAATGCAAATTTTATTTCATTTTTTTTAAAAAAAATGAAATATTAATCCGACTTATATGTAAATATAAAAATCAAACTTTATCTTGATTTTGTTAAGATAGAAATAATTTTAATATAAAAAGACCTTTTGTAGCGCGATGTGTTTTGTTTTTTTTTTTTTTTGTTAAAAATCAAAAAAAAAAAA
>JBDLWG010000018.1:0-2802 GCA_039804385.1 Bacteroidota bacterium | reverse complement strand
CGAACCCAAGTGATTGGCAAAAAATATTTTTGGGAATTTGCCGTGCCAACAGGAATGACCTTTGAACAACATAGGGCTGTTTTTGATAATTTTAAAAAAACAGGTTCGGTCAGTGAACTGCGTTTTGATTTGAAAGCACAAGATGGCTCTTTGCGCCCTGTTTTGGTGAGTGCGAAAGCGATTTATGATGAAAAAGGACACTATAAAATGTCGCGTTCCACTGTTTTTGATGTCAGTGGGCTTTTTGAACGCGCCAAAGAAATGCGTCGCTTGAATGAACAATTATATACTTTAAATCAAGATAAAGACCGATTTATCGGCATGGCTTCCCACGATTTGCAAAATCCGTTAGCGGCTATCAGCATGTGTGGCGAATTATTGGAAAAAACGGGGGCAGGATTCAATGATTTGCAACAAAAATTGGTTAAAAACATTCGGCGTTCTGCGGCGCGGATGTCTTCGTTGATTGCGGACATTTTAAATATCAATCGAATTGAACGCGGGACGTATCAACTCGAAATCACTGAAATTGATTTAAAAACAGTGGTTTGGGACATTATCAGCCGACATGAGGTGTTTGCAACCGCGAAGCGCATTCTTTTGAGTTTGGACGCGCCCAAAGGGAATTGGAAAATAAAGACGGATAGGAGTGCAATTGCACAAATTGTTGAAAATTTGTTGTCCAATGCGATTAAATTTTCGTATTTTGACAAAAAAATAGGGGTCAAATTGACCAAAACGTTGGAAGGCATTCAAATTCGGGTGCAAGATGAAGGACAAGGTTTTCAACCCAATGAAATGAATTTGTTATATCAACGCTTTCAACGCCTTTCTGCCTTGCCGACAGCAGGCGAACCTTCAACGGGTTTAGGTTTATCAATTGTCAAAGAGATGGTTGACCTCTTGAAAGGAACGATTGAATGCGAAAGTGAATTGCAAATCGGGACGACTTTTATGGTAACTTTACCGATGTAACTGATTTGTTTTTTAAAATTTTAACATTATAACGCGCCAAAAGTAGTATATTTGAAGCACTTTTGGCGCGTTATAAAAATGAATAGCCCGCCAAAAGTGCCTATTTCAACCCTAATTTGGCAGCATATAAATTTTAGTACTATGAAAGTCATTGGAAGACAATCAGAAATCAATCTTTTAACCGAAGTTTTACATTCGCCTGAAGCTGAACTCATTGCCTTATACGGGCGCAGACGTGTCGGTAAAACGTATTTGATTCGCAATGTTTATGAACATCAAATGGTGTTTGAATTAACAGGTTTAAACAAAGGGAATTTAGCCCAACAATTAGACAATTTTAGGGAAACAATGACTCAAATGTTTCCATCGCCTGTGGAAATGGCACATCCGCGCAGTTGGATTCAGGCATTTAGAATGCTTATCCATTTGTTAGAAAGTAAACCGATTGATGGGAAACAAGTGCTGTTTTTAGATGAATTTCCTTGGTTTGACACGCCTAAATCCAATTTTTTAGCCGCTTTTGACCATTTTTGGAATAGTTGGGCTTCTAAACAGGCACATATAGTGGTGGTTATTTGCGGGTCTGCTGCGTCTTGGATGATTCAAAATGTGGTGCGCAACAAAGGCGGATTGCACAATCGAATCACGCGCCGCATGCGATTGATGCCGTTTAACCTACACGAGACGGAATTATTCTTGCAAAATAAGTATATTAATATTGACCGTTATCAGATATTGCAGTTGTACATGGTAACGGGTGGGATTCCTCATTACCTCAAAAATATTCGTTCTGGCGAAAGTGCGACACAAATTATTGATAGATTGTGTTTTACAAATGATGGTTTTTTAATAGATGAATTTAAAAATTTATACGAAGCCTTATTTGAACAAGCGGATAAACACATTGCTATCATTAAAATCCTTGCCAATAAACCTTCAGGCATGACTCGAACCGAATTAATGGCAGCTTGTCAACTATCAACAGGCGGCAGTTTGACAAAATTATTGGATGAGTTAAGAGAATCTGGGTTCATAGCGGAGTACATTCCATTCCAAAAAACATCGAAAGATATGATTTATAAATTATGTGATGAATACACCTTATTTTATTTAAAATTCATCGACGGTAGCAAATCTACGGGCGCAGGTACATGGATGAGTAAGTCCGCAAGTGCCTCTTGGAAAAGTTGGAGTGGATTGGCTTTCGAGCAGATATGTATGAAACATATTCCTCAAATCAAAAAAGCATTGGGCATTTCGGGCGTTTATACAGAACAATCCGTTTGGCGATATATGCCCAAAAAGGACGAAAAAGGAGCGCAAATTGATTTGCTCATCGACCGACAAGATAATTGCATTAATCTCTGCGAATTAAAATTTTCTACAACCCCATTCGTTATTGATAAATTTTATGCTGCTGCTTTGAAAGATAAACAAAATGTTTTTTTAGAAAAAACAGGGTGTAAAAAGACAATTTTTATAACGATGTTGACCACTTTCGGCGTTAAAATGAATGAGCATTATTTAAATACGATTCAAAACCAACAGATGATGCCGATTCTGTTCGACCCACTTTAACACAAATTGAGTCGTTTTTGGAACGTGCGATACAATTGGAACGCGGATGACGCGGATTTTGCAGATTTTCACAGATTTTTTCATTTCGATACAAAATTTTAATTTTAATTTTATTAAAACAAAAAAATTCGTTTTTGGAACGTGCGATACAATTGGAACGCGGATGACGCGGATTTTGCGGATTTTCACAGATTTTTTCATTTCGATACAAAATTTTAATTTTAATTTTATTAAAACAAAAAAATCCGT
>JBDLWG010000017.1:0-9530 GCA_039804385.1 Bacteroidota bacterium | reverse complement strand
ATGGCAGATTCGTTTGGTTTTATCCAGAAAACGACGGATGCGTTGATAAGTCATTTGTTGACCGATATTCAAAATATTCCAAATGCGTTTGCGCAAATTGACAAATTGGATGGGATTATTTTGTCGGGTAGGGGCTTTTTGTTCAAGCCATTAGTGACAGCGTTGAAAGCGCGGTTTGGAGAAAAAGTGGTTTTAGCGGAAAACCTTAAAAATATTTGTATTCAAGGGGCGTTTACGAATCATCGTTTTAATGGTAATTGTAATATGATTGGCATTCCTTATGCTGCGGTAACGCGGGATGATGGCAAGCAGGTGATTCAACAACAGCCTTTGACCTCTTTGCAAACGACAATCCCTTCAAAAAGTTGGCGAGATTGGCTCAGTTGGGGCGAAAAACGGGCGGTCAACAAGCCAAAACAAGGAAAAGAGCATTATTTTCGAGATATTGAGGGTTTTTTGAAAGGCTATGGCGACACGCATTTCAATGGCACGACCGAAGCGATTTTCGTTTCAGGTCAGGAGTATGAGCAACAATTGCCTGCGACGAATGGTTTGGTAAATTTATTTTTCACGGGACGGGATTTTCTGATTCGCTCGGAGACGCATGTGGATACATTGACTCCTGTGCCGACTTTGGCAACTTCGACGGAGAAAGGTTTTGCGGCAAAAACGTTGTTTCCTGCGTTGAATGCGAAAGGCGAAGTGCCCTTAGACAAGATTCCCGATAATAATCCATTATTGTAAACTTGTTTTTAAAACACATAGGTCACATAGAAGGATAGAGGACACATAGGGTTATTCATTTTTTGGATGTAAAGCATTAAAAGACAATAATTTACATCCAAACACATTAAAGATTCTCCCTACTCCCTAAATCTATTTGTCCTATATCCTCCTATGTGTCCTATGTGTTTTAAAATTATAACCACAAAATTCAGCAAACAAAATGAGTAAAAAAGATAATTTTTGGTCAAAAATCCAACAATGGTTTCATCCTGCAAAAATGGGCGAAGAACCAATCGATACGATACCGCCCACTGCTGCAAAAGTGTGTGTGCCGTCTGCACAGGAAAAAACGCTTGAAGCAGCATTAGCAACAGCGCAAAACCAAATCCAAACGCTTACCGAATCAATTGAAAGTCAACAAGTTGCAGCGCAAAAGGAAAAAGAAGCAATGGAGCAAAAATACGCTGCCCTCCAAAATAAGATGAGCGATAGTAAAAAATATTTTGCGGCTTTAGACCAGCGATACGGTGATTTTTTAAAAATTGCCCGAAAAACGGATGAATCCGACCCAGAACAAATTAAACGTTTATGGCATATTATGGTGGCAATGTCGTTTCATCATTACGATTTTATGAAAATGGTTTGTAACGATGTGAATTGGCGCAAAGAGCAACAAAGTAATATTCAATTGATTATCAATAAGTTAGCCAATGTTTCAGATTTGCCTTTGAATGCAGTCGTGCCGTATTCGGATGACCCGCGAGAGGTGGAAATGCACTTTCGAGTCTTACGCCGTTTGTTGAAACAGGTTGATATTGAAAAATTAGATGATGTGTTATTAAGCGGTGTAAGATTGAGTTAAGAGCGATTTTTAAAATAAGTTTCGGAAACTTGAAAAGTTTCCGAAACTTACAAACTTACAAAAGACGACATTAAATTCTTTAAAATTCCCTAATTTGTATTCGATATGTTTGACTTTATGCTACTCAATTTAAAAACATTTTGTTTGTTTTCTACGGCGTTGATTGGGTTAACCCTTTTCGTTTTAGGCAAACCAAGCAAACAAAATACATTGATTATTTTTGCGCTATTAACACTGTTATCCATTAAAACGATGTATAATTATGTGTTTCCGCCGCCGAGTGTTTTCAAAAACGCACGGTATCATCAATTGGAACATCAAGGTTTCAAATTTGGTAATCAATTGGCACTCGTCAATCAGGCGGCGCGGGAAACAGCACTTTGGGATGACCCTGACCATAAAGGTTCTTTATTTTTACAAAATGATGTCAAAACGGGTGGGTTTAGTTTTCAATGCAGACAATTTGCAGAACCGATTTTTGTGCAAGCCGACCTTAAAACGCCTTTTTTCAGCCTTGCAAATCCCATTTCAACCCAAAATATTACTAAAAACCTTGAAATTAAGCTCGCAGATTCTTTTTATTTAAAAATTGTCATTCATAATTTTTTCAATCCATCCTTCATTTCCAAACGGCTTGGCAGGGTGAAACCCGATTCGACGCATTACACTTGCACCGTCCGTTACGGCGGGCAAGAGGCAAAACAGATTAGTAATTTTAAAGCATCGTTGAAACAAGGTTATTCGGTTGGAGATCTTTTGGCGAAAACACCCAATTTGCCTGATTTGCCCGCTTGGTTAGAGGCTGTTTTTGAAAAAACCTATTTAGTTCGCACCATTCAAAACCGCGCAGACCCTACTAAAAATTTAACAGCACCTTTGGTTTTGATGCTTTCCGCAGAATTATTGACGCGCAATCCCATCGTTTCCATTGATGGAGCCAAACAAAATATTAGTAAAGACGCAGGTAATAGGAATATTGTTTTGCAAAAACGACAAAAATTCTATATTGGTTTTGGAACCAATCGCAGCCCTGTTTTGTACGCCAATACGGATAATGGCAATCAATTGTTATACGAATTTGGGGATAAAAAACCATTAAAACCACTCAACGACAAAGAAGAAGGGTTGTTTATGACTTCCGATAGCCGTTCCGTAGTCGATAATGATGCTTTGGCAGGTTACTATTATCCACAATTTGAGGCGGATAATTGCATCCATCATTTTCGCGCTGGCATACAATATTTTGAAGGAACCGCAAAAGAAAAATTATCATTTCGTATTTTGTCCTATGATAAAAATTATACTTCGAGTAAAATTCCTGCACAAGAAGTCGGTAGAACCATCGAATTGCCTGCGCAAGATACACGCGGCGTAACATGGCTTTTCCGCATGAACGATATGCGCGATGAAAATCCGATGCAGTGGTGGCAAATGTTGCTATTCATGTCCGTCATTTTTGGGTTGATAACGCTGTGCATTTACGGAACGCCTGATTTTTCGACTACTGAAATCGTGGTTTATATCGTTTTGATGTCGATGTTGACGATTCGATGCGTCCTACTTTGGCGCATGGCAACTTTCGCGCCTTATCAAGATATTTCTTATGTTATGTATAATCGGATGACCGAAAGTGGCAACTTATTGGGTTTCACCACTTTAAAAATGTTTCAAAATACCTTTATTGGTGTCATCGTCTTTTTTCTAAGTATTTTTGGGTTTAAAAATGGGGTGATGCCCAAATGGTCTAATTCAATTGCAGAACAATTTGTGTCGAATTTGACCTTGCAATTTGGACAACCCATGAAATCAGCCATACTGACGGTAGTTGGTTATGGCTTTTTATTAGGATTGAAGATTGGGATTCCGAGTTTAGAGCGATTTGGCAATATTTTATTTCCCATTTTCTGGTTTTTCTTAGCAGACTATTTCATCAATCGTAATTTGGTGGAAACCAGAACTTTAGAAGCAAGATTTCGACAAGCAACCGAACATGTAACGGGGTTTAAATTACTACGGGGCATCAATTGGTTGGTTTGCATGGGCTATTTTGCGATGAATGACGCAGGTTTTGGAGCCATTTTTGGAATTTTCACCGTTTTATACTGGCTTTTGCGAACGATTTTTTATGAAAAAAACATTTTGGGACAAGGCGGCAGGAGTTTTTTGATTCCATTAGCGGTGTTAGTCATCATTTTGGTTTTCGGAGCGCGGATGATGGCAGGTTTGTTCATCAACCCCACTTGGAGCGCGTATGGGATTGCAATTATCTTGTTAGGTGCGGGCATTGCTACAATTTGGTTGCCCCAAAAAGGTAAAATCGTCCTTGCACCCTCTTTTAAACTCCTTTCGATGTTTTTTGCGGCTGGATTATTTGTGGGCGCAGCAGGAGTTGCCTGGAAAGGCGGCGATTTATTACGCAAAAAAGGATATATCAAATATCGGTCAGAAGTGTTATATAAAAAAGTAGATGACATTATTTTGAACGAAGCGGCTGATTCTAAAAACAGTCAAAAAATATTGGAAACGGCTCAAAATCAATGGTTTATAGCGTATCACCAAGACAAATCGGATAAACATATGTTTTGGAAACCGTTTGAAATTTTGACCCATTTTCAAAAAGGTTCGTCTTACACAACACAAACCACCGATTTGGTGACGGTGCGCTACATCATTGGCGAACATGGGGAAGGTTTAATCTATTTTGTTTTATTATTATGGTTCGGAATTGTGGCGGCGATTGCAACGCAGTGGCATCATGACCGCCCGTTTACAGGGACTTTATTGGCTGCAAGTGTCTTGTTATTTTCAATTGCGCTGTTTATTTGGTTAGCGGCAACCAATCGATTCATCTTTTTTGGGCAAGATATGCCGCTTTTGAGTCTTCAAAGCCTTTTGACCATCGTTTTTGCCTTGTTAGTGATGTTCATTATTGTGGTTGGGCAACAGGAAGTTGAAGTCGTGAGCGCGAGTCGGTCGCGGGCAGCGGTGCAAACTTCGGCGGGAGTTGGTGGTTATCATGCGTATTTGGTCGTGCCTGCGGTGGTTGCATTGGTCGCATTTGTCAATAAAACGGCTTCAAATAGTATTAATAATTTTGATATTGCGGATACGATGGACAAAGCGACGGCGGCTTATGATCAGTTGAATGATCATTTTGAAGCCTTTCAAGCAGAAATGGACGATGATGAATTGCAAAAAATCACGCCTAAAGAATTATTAAATCGTTTTGACCAACAAGCCAAATTGACGGGTGACAAACCCAATGAAAATTCAGGTTTGCAAGACCCGTTTAGTCGAAGTTTGTTCCGAAAATTGAAGGAAGAACAAGTAAATCACAATTCACCTGATAAAATTTTGCATTTGCGAAAGCCGAATGGCAAATTTTATCGATTTGCGATTAACAACCAATTTTATCAATTGCGGAGTCCTGATGTGAATGAAACGGCTTGGCGCGGCAATGTTTTGGCTCCAAATCGGGAAGAAACGGCTCAATTTAATGTGCGAACAGGCAATAAACGAGAATCCGTAGAGTTGGAAACCGAAAAACCGAATCGGAATTTGATGACGCATCCCGGTTTTGCGGCTTTGCAAGCCATCATTCCAAACGCCAATATGACGTTTATTCCCGGAAATTGGATGGCGGATAAACAACATTTAGTGATTTTACGAACCGAAAAAGCCGTAGCTGGCGATTTAAATTATCGGTTTTTGATTCAAAATAGTAAGGAAATGATTGACGGCAATACCTCAAATGGGTTTTCTTATTCGCTTTTAAACCATGATGCGGTGCGCCTTATCAATCCAAAACAGGCGAATCGAGACCGTTATCGCATCGATTATGCCCGCAGCAACTATGATTTTTGGGCAAAAAACGTTTGGTTGAATGGGAAACAACGATTTTTTTATCCTGCGGGCGAAAAATGTTTATGGGCGTATCACTTTGCGAACCTCATCAGTCAGCGACATGCGTATTTGAAACCTGCGGAAAAAGCTAAAAACCTGTTTGCAGATGTGTCGATTTCTTTAGACCCTAATTTGACGACTTCGACTTATGACGATATGAAGGAGCATTACAAACGCAACCTTTTCAAAGAACAACGGATTGAAAATGAACGCGCTTTCAATTTAGTGGCAATGGATGGCAACGGACGGGTCAATTTGATGGCAGATTATAAAAAAACATTGCGTACACGCATCAATCCCAATAAAATGGAACGGTATCAAGACCTGATTACCCAATTTTATTTGGAAGGCAATGCATCTGAAGAACGGCGCATTTTTGGCAATGGTTGTTTGCAACGGATGAGTCCGGGAGTGGGTTCGAGCTTCAAACCGATTGTGTATGATGCCGTTACCTCTGCGTATAATTTTAATTGGAATCAATTGGTGTTATCGCCGCCTTCCGCAGACGGCAGTGTGTTGTCGCATGAAGGCAAACATAAAGTTTTATACAAATATGCAGGCAAGAATGTCGGACAATGGACGTTTATAGATGGGGATAAAAATTTTACGACCTGTACAGGGCGCGATTATTTGGCACATTCGAGTAATGTGTATCACTCTTTGATACTCTTTTTAGGTTCTTTTGAAAAAGAAGCCTTTCGAGATAAGGCGTTTTTCAAGCCTGTCAATCAATTAGCGAGTGCAGAACGCTTTCCGCAAATGAAATATGAAGGCAAAGCGGTTGGTTTTGCGCATTGGGCAAAAGACTTCTCAACTGATAGATCCTTATTAGCCAATGGTTTATATAGAAATTATGATTTACCTTTGTTTTATAAACACGTTTCGGATAGTGCGCGGGGCAGACAAAGTAATTTAATGTTAGGTTATGATGATGCTTTTTTGGGTAAAACCCAAAGTTCTCATAAATTGTGGAGTTTTCCCGAATATTCCATTTTTTCGCAAGTGGATAGGAATAAAAATAAGGCAATTGAAGGGTTGCGGCAGAGTACTGTAGGTGGTTTTCCTGTTCAAATCACGCCGTTGAAAATGGCAGAAATGGCGGGCAAATTGGTTTCGGCAAACCCTGCGTATCGCGCCACTGTTCAGCAAAATGTTTTAAAATCAACTAAAGGTGCGTTATTTGTCGATGAATCTTGGGGCGGCGAGCAAGCATTTTTGAATTTTAAAAGTCAAACGATTTTGGCTTCCATGCACCAAATGGCAGCTACCACAGATGGTACAAACTGGGGCATGTTAGCCAAAAAAGTGCAAGCCTACGAGACGAAAGGTTTCTATTTTTACGGCAAAACGGGGACCATTAACAGCCCGTACGTTGTCAATGGGAAGAAAGAACAAGTGGATAATCGTTTGTTTATGTTAGTCATTAGCAAAGAAAAATTGCATGACAGAACCGATTTGACCCGTGATATTTTGCATGACAATCGTTTTTACGTATTATATTTTGCATTTCACCGTTCACAAGGCGATAAGATTGGAGAATTGGTCTGTGCGAATGTCGATAAAATCATTGAATCATCTGCGTTTAAAAATTATATGAAATGACAACACGTCCTACCCGAAATCGGGGTGAAGCAGAGGCTACGAACCTAGCGGAAATGGTTTGGGTCAAACCCGTATTATGTGTTTTAATCGTATCGATTATTGGTTTTTTGTTGATGAATCCGACCGTAAAACCCAATGCAGCACAAACGTTTGGCGTTTCCAATCAAAACGAAATGTTTGATACGGTTCGCCAAATCAAGCGGGTTTATATCGATTCATTCATGCCCTTGTTTCAAAGTGTTCAAGCGCAAGTGGGTTGTCAAACGGTGGTGGACACGAACCAAAAGTTGCGTATTTTTGTTGAAGATAAAACCTGCGACCGTTCTTTCAACACGATTTACACAGGCAATATCGCTTTGAGCGAATATTTTAAAATGAAAAATAGTCCAATTAAAGCAATAGCAACCGGTTATGGTTTTGAAACGCCGATTGAAACAACGGAAAAAGGGCGAATTGTTGTTTTGCCCGTTGATATTTTGAAAAGTGTGGTCGAAGCATTCCATGCCAATGAAAATCAGACGAAACCTGCAATCGCTCCTAAAACAGGAGTGGCGAAACCCAAAATGAAGAAAAAATAGTGTTATCCAAAAAAAATAGCAATGAATCTCTTTTTATCGAAATATTATTTGCTCGAAAAAGCGACTTTACCCGAATTGATTAGTGCGCAGACCATTGAAGCCTTAGCGCAGCGCGATATTCCGGGTATTTTCATGGCGATGAAGCCGATTGACGTGACTTTGACGGAGGAACAAGTGCAAGCTATTAAAGATTTTCGCGCCGTTTTTGCTCAAAATTACAATTACACTTCCGAGTGGATGACGCAATGGCAACAAGATTTTGATAATAATCATGGTTCCTTGAAAGGCATTTTGGCGGGTTTGGGATGGGCAACGTTGGTTCCGACAGGCGTTTATGTGGTGGCGCATGGCGAATTGTTGGTTTGGCGGGTGCGGGCAGGCGAACCGCCGATGGTTTTCAAAAATCATGATGCCGTCGAACCCACGAAAACGGGCGATACTTGGCTCATCACTTGGGAAAAGGAAATTGCCAAACCGGATGTGCAGATTCCTGCGCAAGTAGTTGCTTTGGATTACGCCGAAAAATTGTATGAAGATAAAACAGATAAAGAACGTTTTGATATATTAAGTATTGAAAATCAATTTGATTTATCAAAACCGCATGCCATTCCAAGTCAAAATCAGGCTTTGGGGCGGCGCGTTTTGGCAATTGCGAAACGATTGGAAGCGGCTGGACAACCTTTTTCCGTTTTCAAACCGTATTTGAGTGCGTTGACGCAACATGCGACAGTGGGCAAAGAAGCGGCGAGTTTATTAGCAAAATACAATATAAAAGCGCAACCGCCAGTGGTACAGCCGCCTGCGGAAATCCCTGTTGTGCCAGTCGTTAAACCTGAAAAACCGATTGTCAAACCTGAAAAGCCAATTTTTAAGCCTGAAAAACCAGTTGTCAAACCCGAAACACCTATTATTGTACCTGAAATAGCGGTTGAAGCAGCTGAAATAGAGGCTGGAAATGACAAACCCTTTGATTATCGACCGATTTTATGGGGCATTGCCATCAGTGGGGCGGTTATTTTTGGGTATCAATATTATTATGAAAGACAAAAACCAGCAGTCGTTTCTCCTGGTTGGCCCAAATCGAAGGGTGCTATCAAGAATCTGCCCACGATTCCGATAGATTCGTTGGTACGAAATCCACCTTTGCCTAAAACGGAGGTCTCGAACTTGGATATTCCGGCTCCGCCGATTGACCCAAATGTTAAACCCATTCCGACAAAACCGTTGCCGCCTCTGAAACCGTATCAAAGGGATTATGATAGAGCAAACAAATTGTTGAAAGCGGCAGAAACGAATATTGAAAAATGTGCTGATTGCATTGAGGAAGCCATCCTTTCGGTGGAAAAGGCAAACGCAGCAGGTTTGGATGCGGCGAGCGTGTTGGTAATGAGTGGCAAAGTGCGCGATGTGCGACAAAAAGTGTTGGATAAATTGCAAAATGAGTCCAAAGCCTTGATAAAAGAAGGCGAAGAAACGGGCGGTGACGGACTCAGCGTCAAAGCATCCGATATTTTGAAGCGGGCAAAAGCCAAATTAGAGTTGGAATCCAAACTCAAACCGTCGGAAGAAGTGAAAACGCGTTTGAAAACGGTGAATGAACGGATTGCGCATTGGGATTCGATTTTTGGCGCAGGCCCGAGATAGTATAAGTAGTTCAATTAAAAGAACGTAATCCAAAAGGTCGGCGAGGTTGCAACCCTATCCATTACCCACAGAATCAAAAAAGGTGCGTAGCACTGCAACCTTTGTAGCAAAATGGAATTGGAACCCGCGTTTGAGGTGCGTAGCACCGTAACATTCACATCGTTTCTACAAAGGTTACGGTGCTACGCACCTCCAATGCGGGTTTTAATTCCATT
>JBDLWG010000016.1:0-12728 GCA_039804385.1 Bacteroidota bacterium | reverse complement strand
CCATGCGTCCGCGCTAACATCGGAATCGCTTGCCATTTATCGGCAAAATCTTTCAATTGATTGCGCACGCTTTGCACCAAAGGCAAATAACATTTATCCACCGCATGCATCGTGCTTAACGGAATCGCCGTATTATTCACATCCTGCGAAGTCAACCCAAAATGGATAAATTCTTTAAAATCTTCTAAACCAATTTTATCAAACGCATCGCGCAAAAAATACTCAACGGCTTTGACATCATGATTGGTTATTTTTTCTATTTCTTTGATAATCAACGCATCATCTATATTGAAATTTTCAGCTATTTCATTCAACGCTTCTATTTTGCATTTATCGAAATCCACCAATTGAGGCAATGGCAACTGACACAATGCAATAAAATATTGAATCTCAACAAAAACGCGATAACGAATCAACGCATATTCGGAAAAAAAAGCATTCAAAGGTTCCGTTTGACGGTGGTAACGCCCGTCAATCGGCGAAACGGCATTTAAAGGTAGCATGTTCAAAATTTTAAATTTTTCATTAAAAACGCAATTTAAAAACGCAAAAGTAAAAAGGCAAATTGAAACATTGTTCCAATTTGCCTTTTTCGCTTGAAATACTTTTTTGTTTTTTTCTTTAGTTTTGAAAATCAATACTTTATGAATAGTGGGATGTTTTTATTTAGAAGCAGTCTCTATTTTAGCAGCCCGTTTGCGCTCTTGCATGCGCTCAAAGGATTCTGGATGATTTTCCAAACGGCTCATACTTGCCACTAAATTATCCACTTTTTCGCGGATGTCGCCCATCGTCGTTTTACGCCACTCGTAGCTGACGGTAAACATTTGGATATCTTCATCCCATTTTACGTCTTTCACGCCTTTGCTATACACTGCATCTTCGACGGCTTGACGGCTGAGACCTGAGTTAAAATCTTTAACTTTAATGTACTCTGTAATAATGAGTTGTGCGTGCATTTGGTTCGCACAAAAAAAGAAAGCAATTAAACTGGCTACAATTTTTAAATGTTTCATAGAATGAATCGGTTATGTCTGATTTTTAGTCAAAAATTTAAAATTAGTTGAATCTGTTTTGATAAAAAATGGTAAGCAATACTAAATTTTTAAAACTGAAATTTTTAAAAGTACTGTATCGTTTCCCAGCTTTTTGATTTTGTTATTTTGAAAAACTAAAATGAGTAAAAATTAGGTGTTTGAGCAACGGAGGCGCGGTTTAAACATGGAGCCACACCTCCGAAGCCGTTTTCAAGTTGTTTAAGAATTTAAATAAATTATGAATCAATGATTTAAATATTAAAAATATAATTTATCAATGCTTCATAAAGGATGTAAATTCATTATTTTTTGTTTCCGTCCCCTGTTACTGGTGCTGCTGCTTTGTTGCCTCTATTATCAGCAGTTGCCGTTTCGGATACGACTGCATCTACTTTTTTGCGGATTTCAGCCATATCAATTTTTTTCGGGTCGTACGTTACGGTCAAAGTGCGCGTATCTGCGTCCCACTCCGCCGTTTTCATTCCTTTATCCGATAATGATTTTTCTAAATGTTTTTTGCAAGCAGGTGTATTACAATCTGCGTTGACTTTGAATGATTCTGTGATAATCATTTGAGCGTTCGCACTGGTAGCAGCGAACAAAATCGTTAATAATGCGTAAAAAATGTGCATTTTTTTCATTGTGAATGGAAATTTAATTGGTTAAAAAAGTCCGAACAAAAATTATCTGTTTAGAGGCGCGCACCCAAATGAAAAATCTTGTTTCAAGTCGATTTCAAACGGGCATGCGTCATAGTGTGCAAGTGCAACGGTCGATGGAGGTTTAATTTAAGGCGTACTAATTTTGGTTAAAATAAACAAGTCGTCTGCTGCAATTCGTAGTACAAGAATGCAGTAGATTGGGAGTCAATAAAAATTGATTTTTATCAAAATCGTGACAGTATAATTTTATTTTTAATAAAAAATTAAGTCCTTAAAATCTTTTTTTTTGTATTTATTTTTTTGAAATAGCGCGTACTATGAATAATGATTTTATTGATATAGGGGAATGTATGGTTTGAAAACACAAGATTTTGTTTTTAAAAAGGCGGTTAAAAACGATAACAATATAAGCACGGATTTTTCTATTTTTATTCGATTTGTATTGTTTTTTTTGTTTAAAATTAAATTAAATTTTGATAAAACAAAAATAAGTGCTTATTTTATAGGTTTTTAAAAAAATGGATGCTTCCATTTTCGCCCATTCTTTTGCTCAAAAAAACCAATTAAAAACCCTCGCTACATTGCGCCGAACGCAAGGCACGAGGGAACCATCGGTTTTTGGAACTTTAAATTTTTATCGTGGGAACTTATAAGGTGGGTGTGCATTTGTGACATTTACATTTGCAATTTTAAGACGAATCTTTTTACAAACCGTCACAAATTGTTAACAATTCATTGACAAAGGCAGCTCGTTTTCAATTAAAAAATCATGTTTTTCAAAACCATTTCGGATAAATCATAGACCATTACATCGTCTTGACGGTCTTTTGCCTTCATGCCATCCTGCAACATCGTGATACAAAACGGGCAATTCGCTACTACGGCAGTCGCACCTGATGCTAAAATTTCTTCAGCGCGTTCCAAATTAATGCGTTTGTTACCTGGTTCGTCCTCTTTGAACATCTGCGCACCGCCCGCACCACAACAGAGACCATTCGTTCGACTGCGTTTCAACTCGACCAAATCCAGGTCCAAAGCGGCTAAGACACTGCGCGGTGCTTCATAAACGCCATTCGCACGTCCCATGTAACACGAATCGTGATAGGTAATGCGTTTACCTTTGAAATCGCCGCCTTCTTTCAGTTTCAAGCGTCCTTCTGCCATTAATTGTTGTAAAAACTGAGTGTGATGCACCACTTCATAATGTCCCCCCAAAGCAGGATATTCATTTTTCAACGTGTTGAAACAATGTGGACAAGCGGTTACAATTTTTTTGACTTCATACATATTCAAGGTTTGAATATTTTGTAAAGCCTTCATTTGGAATAGAAATTCATTGCCTGCGCGTCGAGCAGGGTCGCCCGTACACGATTCTTCATTGCCGAGAATGGCAAAATCAATCTTACATTCGTTCATAATTTTGCAAAAAGCAACCGTCACTTTTTGGGCGCGGGCATCGAAACTGCCTGCACAACCCACCCAAAATAAAATCTCTGGCGTTTTGCCTTCTGCTGCTAAAACCGCTATTGTTGGAACCTGTAAAGATTTAGACATGCGTTATATTTCAATTATTTTTATAAAAAAATTTGTCGGGACAAATTTAGGCTTTTATCGGGAAAAACAAAAAAAATACGCATATCAAGACGGTCGGTTCGTCGAATAAATAATATTTTTCGTCCATAGCATGGATGTATAACTTGTCGCAAGTTTGAAACTTGCGACAAGTTTATTTTAAAAATTCAGCAATTTCTGCTTTGGAAATTGTTGAAATAGGATGCTTATGATTGGAAGGATAAAAAGGATTTTTTTAGTTAAAATGGGTACTTTTCAACTTAAAAGTGCCTTAAAATCCTTGAAATCATACGCATCTTATTTCAAGAATTTTCCAAAGCGGAAATTGCTGTTAAAATTGTAATCCATTGTAGAATATTGAAAATCAATGTTCTACAATAATATGTTGTTCAATACTCATTTTTTCATCTGCCACCATGACGATATATTTGCCATTTGGTAAATGCGTTACTTCTATATCAACCGTTCCAAATTGCATCCCTTCCACTTTATAATCTTTGATTTTTTGTCCGCCGTCCGTCTTTAAAGTGATGGTCAAATTCATCTTTTTTTCAAAATTATAATTCACAATCGTCACATCAGCGGTGCGGCGTGGGAAAATTTCTAAGGCTTCTTTCAAATACGCCGTCGCATCCTCTGCAACGACGCCTGTTGAAATATTCGGTGTGACCGCCGTTTCTTGCACCACAGGCGCGGCAACCACTTGATTTAACACTGCAAGCGTTGAAGACGCAGGTGCTGCAATGGCCGTTTTAGACGATTCACTACTTGGTTTGGTCATCGGCGTGTCACTTGAAACCGTTTTTGGAGGCTCATCGGAAGGTTTGAAAGACACTACAAGCGTATTTTCTGGAGGTGGTGTCGCTGCGGGCGTTGTATTTTCCGCAGGTTTAGGTGCAGCTGCAGCCACTGTTTCGGTCGGGGCAACTTTTATCGGATTGGTATGGGGCGCATTATCATGCGACGCTACGGGAGTGGACGCACTCGAAATCGTGGTAGCAACAGGTTGACCAGGTGCTGCCGTGATAATGGGTGCGGGAACGGGGTCTGCTGTAACCGTTTTCGGAGTAGGCGGCGGTTCCACAGGTTTCGCAACGGCTGCCACAACAGGTTGTGGGGCAGGTTGAGTGGTGGTTTCAGCAGGTTTTTGCTCTAAAAATTGCTTCGTTTGCGCATCAATTGCTAAATTTTCAACTTTTGCAGCCGTTTTTGCGGCGGTTCCATTGGGCAACGAAAGCGAAACCAACGTTGGTTTAGGCAACATTTGTCGATAATAGCCGCCCGTTGTTGGCGAAACCGTGAAACAAGGAATGCTTATCAAGCGGCCCTCTGGAATGATTTCATCGCCATTCGAGCGAACAATGACGACCGCAGTTGCACCCGCTTTCTCTGCTTTTTGGGCAGAACGGATAATGCCACATTGCCCTGCTTCAATCACAACAATTTTGCCTTGTAAGTTGGCAGGAATGTAATCGCAATTTTGCACATTCCCAGAAACATGCACCATCAAGCCAATGACCCCTCTATCAGGCATCCTGCCACCAAAGGGTTCACTCACGACCAATTGAACATCACCAGTTTTGTAAAAACCAATTTTAACTTGTTCTTGCGCGTTTGTTTTAACCGAAAAAGCGAAAAACAAACAAAAAATAAGGAATCGAATTGGATTATGCGGCGGAATTTGTCTCATAGCTCCTTCTTTTACTTTGAGTTAAAGGTTCAAGTAATAAAACGGGGTTGTTTGTTTTCTGTAGCATTTTTTAAATGCACTGTACAAAAGTAAGTCTTTTTTTATTTAAAATCTTTTTTTTTATTTTTTTTTCAAAAAAAATTACTTCTAAATCTTTTTATGCAAAAGTGTGTCCTAACTTGCTAATTTTGCGGAAAACAAAACAACAAGTGCAAAATTACCCAAAATAGGTTAAAACAGCATCCGTTAGAAGGGGTCTTTGCGACAACCTTAAATAAATAACATTATTTATAATTAAAATATTTAACTCATTGATTATCTATGAAAATCATCATCATCGGCGGCGGTGCAGCAGGTTTTTTCGCGGCAATTCGGGTAGCAGAACTCCGTCCCGAAATGGATGTAACTATCTTAGAACGGGGCAAAGAAGTGTTGCAAAAAGTGAAAATTAGTGGTGGCGGGCGATGTAATGTGACCCATGCCGAATTTGTAAATAAATTGTTAACCAAAAATTACCCAAGAGGTGACAAGGCATTAATGAGTCCTTTTTCAAAATTTTCGACGGGTGATACGATGGATTGGTTTGAAAAAAAAGGCGTTTCGTTGAAAATTGAGGAAGATGGGCGTGTTTTTCCAGATTCTGATAATTCTCAAACGATTATAGATTGTCTTTACGGAACGGCAATGCAGCTCGGTGTGAAAGTATTGCGCAATCATCGAGTGGATAAAATTACGATAGAAGCAGATGGACGCTTTATATTAAAAACGAATGTGAAAGATTTTGAAGCGGATAAAGTGATGCTCGCCACAGGTAGTTCGACAAGTATTTGGCAAGGTTTGAAATTATTGGGACATTCGGTTATAGAACCAGTACCTTCTCTTTTTACATTCAATATCAATGATTTACGCTTTAAAGATTTAGCAGGATTATCGTTACCATTGGTTGAAATTCAAATCATGGATACTAAATTGAAAAGTTCAGGTAGTTTTTTGATTACACATTGGGGCATTTCGGGTCCTGCGGTATTGCGGTTGTCGGCTTGGGGAGCGCGTATTTTGCATGCGAAAAATTATCAATTCAATGCTAAAATCAACCTTACAGGCGGATATAAATTGGAAGAAGTCCATGATTTTTTAAATGAAACGAAATTAGATTTTGCCAAAAAGCAAATTACCAATACGCCTTTATACGATTTACCAAGTCGGCTTTGGCAAAGATTGCTTGTTTTTGCGGCGATTCCAGAACAGATTCGTTGGGCGGATGTGCCTAAAAAGCAACTTCAAACCCTTGCATCGACTTTAACAGAAGGCATTTACGCCGTGAATGGGAAAAGTACTTTCAAAGAAGAATTTGTAACCGCAGGCGGTATTGAGTTGGATGAGGTTGATTTTAAACGATTTGAGAGTAAGAAAATAAAAAATATGTTTTTTGCAGGCGAAGTTTTGGACATTGATGCGATTACAGGCGGGTTCAATTTCCAAGCGGCTTGGTCAGGCGGCTGGATTGCAGGAACGGCAATGGCAGAATCGTCTGAATTAGGATTTTTAAGATTTTAAGAATTAGTAGGATTGATTTTTTCAGAAATTAAAGAACCAACAAAAAGTGATACCTACTAAAAAGTTGATTTTCAAAGTAGTATAACGTTTGGAGGGTTTGAAACCCTCCAAACGTTGTTGTCGATTCTTTAAATGGAGCTCCTTATTTATCCAAAGCCACCATTGTATTTTCCCAACTTTCCGTTTCCCCTTCCAACGCTTTTTTCAAAGCACGATGTTCTGCGATTAATTTATCAGCGTCTTTACGGGTATAAAAAGATGGATTTGCCATTTCAGACTCTGCTTTCGCAATCTTTTTTTCCAAATCGGCGATTTTTTTCTCCACCGTTTGTAATTGTCGTTCCAATCGTTTACGGTCTGCCTCATTCATTTCGAGGACAGCCGTTTTCACAGCCGCTTTCACTGTTGACATCACGGGCGCGGTCGCCACAGACACAGGCGCACTTACGGGCGCGATTTTGACTTTCACTTCCACCGTTTTCGCCTCGACTTCCCGCATATTATCCATTTGTCGCTTATTTAAAAAATAATTGACATCGCCCAAATACTCATATAATTTTTTATCCCTAAATTCAATCGTCCGATGCGTCAAATCCGTTAAAAAATCGCGGTCGTGCGAGACCACAATCAAGGTTCCATCATATTGTATCAACGCATTTTTTAAGACTTCTTTGGAAATCATATCCAAGTGATTCGTCGGCTCATCCAATAAAAGCAAATTAAAAGGACGCAACAACAGAACCGCTAACGCCAAACGCGCCCGTTCTCCACCCGACAAAACCGTCACTTTTTTATCGGCATCATCGCCCGAAAACATAAACGCCCCCAAAATACTCCGAACTTTCGTACGCATATCAGGCGGTGCCGCTTCTTCCATCGTTTGCAAAACCGTCATATCCGAAAACAACGCTTCTGCTTGATTTTGCGCATAATAGCCAATTTGAACATTATGACCAACCGTTATATCTCCTGCCGAATGTCCTTCAACGCCCAATAAAATTTTGGCTAAGGTGGTTTTACCTTGTCCATTTTGACCCACAAAAGCAATTCTTTCGCCTCTATCTAATTTCAAATCAACATTTTCTAAAACTTGCAATTTTGGATATTGCTTACTCACATTTTTCGCTTCCACCACGACTTGACCACTGCGCGGCGCGGGTGAAAAACGAATATTCATGGTTTTAACATCTTCTTCATCAATTTCAATGCGATCCATTTTCGCCAATTGTTTTTGCATGGATTGCGCCATTTTACTTTTATTGGCTTTGGCGATAAATCGACTAATAGTTTTTTCGCGTTGCGCAATCAAACGTTGTTGATTGTCGTAAGCGTTTTGTTGCAAGCCGCGCCGTTCTGCCCGCATCGCTACATAATTGCTATACGACGCTTTATAATCATAAACTTTTCCTAATTCGATTTCAATCGTGCGTTTCGTAACATTATCCAAAAACTGTTTATCATGCGAAATCAACACCAATGCACCTGGATAATCCTCCAAAAAACGCTCTAACCAAAGAATTGACTCAATATCCAAGTGATTCGTCGGCTCATCGAGCAACAAATAGTTTGGTTTTTGAAGCAACATTTTCGCTAATTCGATACGCATTTGCCAACCACCACTAAATTCGTCGGTCAAACGCTCCATATCAGAAGATTTAAAACCCAAACCTTTTAGTACGCGCTCTGCATCGGCTTCGGAAGAATTGCCGCCGATGATTTCATAGCGTTCATTGGCATCCGTCAAATCATGGATGAGTTGAAAATAGCTATCTGATTCATAATCAGTGCGTTCTTCGAGTTCTCGGGACAAAAACTCAATTTTTTGTTCCAATTTTTTGACTTCTTCAAAGGCAGTCAGAGCCTCTTGTATGACGCTTTTACCTTTGGGAGTCGTCATATCTTGGTGCAGATAACCCACCGTAGTATCATTCGGACGCGCCACCGAACCACCGCCATTGGGTAATTGATTGCCCGAAATGATTTTCATCAAGGTCGATTTACCTGCGCCATTGCGCCCGACTAACCCAATGCGGTCGCGTTCCGCAATGGAAAAAGTAATGTTGTCGAAAAGGTCTCTTTCGCCGAAGTGTACACTAAGATTGCTAACGTTAATCATGAATCTATTTTGATAACTGATTTGTGTAAGGATGCCACTTACTTTAATTGCCCCAAAAGATTGATAATAGTGCATGAAGCCCTAAACAATTAAGGAAAAAACCTTACAGGGAGCAAAATTTTTGAAAAAATGATTTTTTTTTGCAAAAAAAAATCATTTTTTCAAAAATTTTGCTCCCTGCCCCCACTCTGGCGGCGTAATTTTTTCTCCTAATTCGGTAGGATTTAAAGCAATCGTTTGTTTTTTTAATTGTTTTTTACAAAAAAATCAAAAAAACAAACCATTAATATCTTACTTTTTAATAGGCTTATTTTTTAATAAACTACTTATTTTGAATTGGCGGTGCAAAAATACTATATTTGCTCAAAATTTTGTCCACTATCCAATCGATTTTTTTAATGAAGACTCTTTTTGTTACTGAAAAAATAAAAAAATTGTTGCCTCAGATAGAATCCTTTGTAGAAACCGAATTGTTCCCATTAGAAATATCGGAATATTTGACGGGTAATTTCTCCAAAGTTGCAGGCATTTTAGACCAAAAACGACAATTGGTCAAAGCCGCAGGTTTATGGGGTTTGCAACACGACTTGACTTTGTGCGAGTTTGGGCAAGTGTCGGAAGCATTGGGCAAATCTCCTTTTGGACATTATGCGTTTGGCTGTCAAGCACCCGATATTGGCAATATGGAATTGCTCCATAAATTTGCTTCTAATCCATTGAAAATCAAATATTTACAACCTTTAATGGATGGTGCGATTCGCTCGTGTTTTGCCATGACGGAACCTGAATTTGCTGGTTCCAATCCTGTGAATTTGGGTACAACAGCCGTCCGCGAAGGCGATGAATATGTGATTAATGGACATAAATGGTTCACAACAGGAGCAGACGGGGCGGCTTTTGCGGTCGTGATGGCGGTTACAAATCCAGATGCGCTGCCGCATCAACGCGCAAGTCAAATTATCGTGCCAACCGATGCGAAAGGCTTCAAACGGGTTCGGAATATTTCAATTATGGGCGATAGTGGTGATAGTTGGGCGAGTCATTCAGAGTTGCGTTTTGAAAATGTACGCGTCCCAGTCGAAAATCGAATTGGGGCGGAAGGCGCGGGTTTTGTGTTGGCGCAAGAGCGTTTGGGTCCGGGTCGGATTCACCACTGCATGCGCTGGATTGGTGGTTCGGAGCGCATTTTCGACATCATGTGTCGGCGGGCAGCCTCTCGGGATATGGGTGATGGTAGTAAGTTGGGCGATAAGCAAATTATTCAATTGTGGATAGCAGAAAGTCGAATTGCAATTGATTCGGCGCGACTCATGGTGCTGCATTGTGCGCATGGAATTGACATTCATGGGGCGGCGGCAATGCGACAACAAATTTCACAAATCAAAGTGATATGTGCTGATTTGTTAATGCGTATTGTCGATCATGCCATCCAAATACATGGCGCAATGGGCATGACGGATGATGTGATTTTGAGTTTTTACTATCGGCATGAACGCGCTGCGCGGATTGTGGATGGAACGGATGAAGTGCATAAAGTGTCGTTGGCGCGAGCGATTTTAAAATCGTATGGTTTGAAAGTCAAAAAGTAATTGAATTAGGAACAAAGGAAATTGAAGGAATCAAGGATAATATGTTTATTTCCTTGATTCCTTCAATTTCCTTCATTCCTAATTCAAATAAACTCTTATTTTGATTTTTTAAAGATAATTTTTCTATAAATTAAATTAGCAGGAATTGCGCAACCAATTGATTCAAAAGTTATTACATCATCCATATTTTTATAAATGGTATCGCGCCAAACGTTCGGTGCATCTCGAAAACGCGTTTCAATACGACATTGATTCGGGTCAATTAAAACATATTCTCTGAAAGATGGCAAGGTCTTGTATTCATCAAATTTACCAGTCCGATCATATTTACTGGTACTTGTTGACAAAAATTCAACAATAAGTAATGGATTTGTCAACAAAACTTGATTTTTATCCCAACATACTGCGTCGTCTTCGATAACCACAAGATCGGGATAAAGACCAAAATTTAATTCAGGTGAATATACTAACTGTTGACTGCCAGCTATAGTATAGGTTTTATTATGGGTTATTGCATTTATTGTTAACTGTGCTGCCACATTAATAACAATAATGTTGTGAGGTAGTTTTGCCATAGGACGCTTGGTTATGAGACCGTTATAATATTCATGTTGTTCTTTTGAGCGTTCTTCACGCTTTAAATATTCCGCGAGCGTATAACGACGCGGTTCTTTGACGGGTTCAAGAACAGCTAAAGGATTGAAAGAGCAATTATTATCATTGTACATAATAAATAATTTTTTGTTTAGAACAATAAATGCGAACTTTTTACTTGCAAAAGTATCATTTTTAAATGAAAATACAAAATTTTTAACAAAAAATCATGATTCAACAAGATATACCTACGGATATTCGCAAGGGCGAATTGATTGATTTGAACCTTTTAAACCTATATTTAAAAACGCAATTGCCTGATTTTGGAACGATTACCGAAATCAAACAATTTCCGGGTGGTTATTCCAATTTAACGTATTGGTTAAAAGTGGATTCAAATCATTCAAAATCAACAGAATACGTATTGCGCCGTCCGCCCTTTGGTGCGAATATTAAAAGTGGACATGATATGTCCCGCGAATTTCGCGTTTTAACCATGCTTCAAAAAGTGGGTTATGATAAGATTCCAAAACCCATTTTTTTAGAATCCACAGGTAGTGTTTTAAACGCACCGTTTTATATCATGGAACGGTTGCAAGGTTGTATCTTGCGCGGGAAAGATGGCAAAAATCCTGTTAATCCAATGTTGACTCCCATTTTAATGAACGATTTATGCCAAAAATTAGTTGAAAATTTGGCAAATTTGCATCAAATCGATGTTTATAAAACGGATTTAGTCCAAATTGGGAAACCGGATGGCTATATCAAACGCCAAATCGAAGGTTGGATTAAACGATATCATCATGCAAAAACCGATGATATTCAAGCGATGACGACGATTGAAACTTGGTTGCAAGCGTTTGAACCGCGTCCACAAGTCGCAGCGTTTTTGCACAATGATTATAAATTCGACAATGTGGTTTGGACGCATGATTTAACTCAAATTGTGGGGGTTTTGGATTGGGAAATGGCAACGGTTGGAGACCCGTTAGCGGATTTGGGGGCAGCTTTGGCGTATTGGTGTACGGCAGAAGCGGGCGCGTTTTTAAAAACAATGAATTTGACCCATTTAAAAGGTTGTTTCAATCGGCAACAAGTGGTGGCTCTATATGCTGCTTTGACGGGACGCGATTTGTCGGATATTCATTTTTATTACGTTTTTGGATTATATAAAAATGCCGTCATTGTGCAACAAATTTATGCTCGTTGGAAAAAAGGGTTGACGCAAGACCCGCGTTTTGCGCATTTGATCCATGGCGTAAAAGACCTTTCGGTCATGGCTATCAAAGCGATTGAAACAGGTAATGTTGATTAAAAGGTGTAATGAATCTATACTTTTGGGATACAATTGGAACGCGGATAACACGGATTGGGCGAATTTGCGCGGATTTTTATTTTTAGAATTAAGTAGTTGCGTCGTAATAAACTATCAAAAAAAATGTGCCAACGTCGGCGAGGTTGCAACCTCGCCGACGTTAATACATTGATTATCAATTATTTATATTTTCATAGCTTATTTTTGCTTAATCACTTAGTGAAGTATTTTATTTTTATAAAAAAGAAAAATCCGCGAAAACCCGCACAATCCGTGTCATCCGCGTTCCAATTGTATCGCACTTTCACATTATTAAAAAAATTTAATTATTTAAACATACATTATGAATAATAACCATTTTTTTGAAAAAATCAATACGTTGATTTTTCCAGATGCTAAAACCGCTTCGCGCAAAGCCGCCGAAGCGATTGCGGATTTGATTCGCCAAAAAGCTGCCTTGAACCTGCCTTGCGTGTTAGGTTTGGCGACAGGTTCTACGCCGACGACGGTTTATACCGAGTTGATTAAAATGCACCGCGAAGAAGGACTTTGTTTTAAAAATGTCATTACTTTTAATTTGGATGAGTATTATCCAA
>JBDLWG010000015.1:0-6729 GCA_039804385.1 Bacteroidota bacterium | reverse complement strand
CGATAACGGTTTTCAATTTGGATAACCTTTATTTGCGTAAAGCGCGGATAGATGCGTATAAGCGAGCCAATGAACTCTTGGAATTAGCTATTGAGATAGGAATGGACCTAAAAGATACTTTTGAAGATATCAATAGTATGAATGACGGAAAATTAGACCCGTATTGTTTTGTTACGGCTTATGCATTTAAGCAATTTATTGAATAATGGGGTTTTCATCATCAACAAAACGGCTTTGCAAAGGCGCACTTTACAGAACCGTTCCATTTTATAAAGCATTGATTCTCAATACCATGTTACTCTTTTTTCATTTATTTTTGGAATTGCAAAAGAGGAACCCAATAGAGCCTTTTGGGTATCAATAAGGAAAGCTCTTCTACAATTTCGCAACACGATTTACAAAAGCGGTTCGTAAGTATCGGGCACATCTTCCCAAACATCATCATCGCTCGGTTTATCAATATCCTCACCGTTTGCAATGTGTTGCACTTCATCAAGGGTTAATTTGGTGATTTTAACAACAAATGGAATCGTAGCACCTTCTTCCAAAGCGATTTTAGCCGTTTCAATGGCTTGTTTGCGTTCGCCTTTTCCGATAGCGGTATTCCAGACGCTCTTTCCAATCCGCTGATTTTTCACAAATTGGTCATAAGCAACTCGGTCTTGCTCATCCATATTATGAAAATTCAATACTTGCTTGGCTTCGTCCATGCCTTTGGCTTTGAACGAATCTTTAATTTCACTGTTTTTCAAAAAGTAAACCCATTCATCTAAAGGCGTTTGGACTTTCTTGATAGCCCAATCAAAACGGATAAAGGTTCTTTTTTTCATAGTACCGATTTTGCTTTAAAAAAATTCTACCTAAACGATTTTCAATTGGATGAACCTTCGATTCAGAACCAATTGAACGGTTTCATTCCTAACGCAAAGATGATATATCTTCTCCACTTTGTCAAATATTTGTTTTAAACATAATTTTTTGTTTTCATTCTAAGAAGATTGATAATCAATACTTTTGGATATTTTTATCTTGTTTGAAATACACAACAGTTGTTTTTTCAAGAGACCATTGGGTTCAAAATGGAGGAACGTTTCCATCTGGGTTCCTCCGCCTATTTCAAAAGAATTGGTATCCTATAAATTATAACCCAAGTTGCGCGGTAGGCGGCTTCGCCGCCAAAAAAGAGGGAGATAAGGGCGTGTGTGTTTTGTTTTTAAAATTTTGATTCGCAAAAATTTTAAAAACAAAACACACACGCCCTTGAAAAAACGTTTTGCCGCCGTAGGCGGCATTACCGCGCAACTTGGGTTAATTAAATAGCTCTATAATTTATTTGGATTTTTCGGCAACAATGCCTGTAATCCAACCACCTTTCAAAATAAATCTTTTTGTTTTAAATCCTTTGGCTTGAAATGCTTTTTCGAGGGCGATGCAACCATCAAATTGTTGGACATACGTATTCAATAATAGGTGTGCATCAGGAGTCGCGCCCATGCAACGATTGAGGATTGGGACGATGTATTTTAAGTATTTTTGAGTTAAAAAAGCAGGAATCGATGCTTTGGGCAATGAAAATTCACCTAAAACGCAGGTTCCATTCGATTTTAACAAGCGCCATGTTTGATTTGCGAAAGCAGGATATTGTTCGGTTGACATTGTTTTTAAACAAAAAGTACTCAAAATCGTATCTGCTTTTTGTTGGAATGAAGTGTTTTCGATAAAATCACCAGTGATTAATTCGATATGAGTCCAATGATTTTGATGAATCAATGCTTGTGCTTTTTGCATCATTTTGTTTGAAAAATCGACCCCAATGATTTTGCCCGATGTACCTATTTTGCGCGTCAGAGCAGCAAAATTATTCCCACTGCCGCAACCAAGGTCATAAACCGTCGCGCCAAGCGGCAAAGGAGAGTGTGCTAAGATTTGATTGCGCCAATATTGGAGCAAATGAAAGGAAATGATTTCCGCAGCCTCATAATCTTTGGAAAGATTATTGAAATATTGCCGAACAAAATTTGGGTCATACAGATTCATAGCGTTCTTTTTTGAACATATACTTTGCGTTGGGTGGTTTTGCGATAGGATGGATGTACGGATTTCACGGATTCGCACGGATTAGTACGGATTTTTTTTTAATCCGTACTAATCCGTGCGAATCCGTACATCCATCCTATCGCAAAATCATCGTGCGTAAAGTATAGATGGATTGGTGTAAGTAGTTAATCGACAACAACGTTTGGAAGGTTTCAAACCCTCCAAACGTTATACTTCATTGAAAATCAACTTTTTATAATTAATGATTTACAACTAATTTTCGCGCAACCATCCCTTGCCCTTCAGGTTGAATGCCTATCCAATAAACCCCATTTTCAAAGCTATCCAGCAATATTTGATACACGCCTTGCGCCCGTTCAACCTGTTGTACTAAAAGCGGTTGCCCCAATCCGTTATAAACGGTCAAGGTAACAGGAAGCGTATTTGCATGCGTCAAATCAATGCCAACCGATTCATTGGCAGGATTCGGTGAAAGCATAAATAATTGATTATCAACATTTTGTAAACGAGCTGTTATTGGCACAGGCAATGAATTGGTATAATTGGCATTGGTTTTCGGGCCAAATTCGCCATTCAAATAGACCCGTACAACCACTGCATTGCTCCCAATGTTCAATTGCAATTGATTCGTATATATTTTGGCAAGCGGGCTGATAATGCCGTCATTCCCCATAGGGTCTGAACCGTCTATCGTGTAATAAATCGTCCCTTGTGGATTCGGATTTGTTGCCGTCACTGCGACTGAAACATTGCCAGATGGCTGACTCAATACAACCGGTTGCAACGTATGCGCCAAGCCTTTTTCCAACCATTTGTTTAAATTATATTGATACCGAATCGGCAGATGAGTGGTATTGGCATTATATTCTGCGTCAAAATAAGGATTGTTGTTGTAAAAAGTTTGGTTAAAACGCGCTAATTCCAAATCAAAAACGGGTCGAACGATATTTTTCAATTCCGTCAGTTTGGTCGTAATGCGCGGAACTGTTAAAGCACCATTCGATTTTTGCAAGGCTTCATACACGCGGTCGCGTACTAATGTTTTAAATTCTTTATTATTGCTCCGAATTAGGTTGCCAAACATGCCTGCGGGGCCATTAAAAACAACTTGTGTTGGTTCGGTCCATTTTACATCATAGGCATATTCATTATCATCAATCGTTTTCGTCAAGGCTCCATCCGAATCATGGTTTTCTAAAACAAATGGAGTCGTGACCAAATTCCTATCTGCTATCGCACGATATTCCCATTCATTATCGAAGTACATCATAAGTACCATAAAATCAATGAATTGTGATACATTTAGATGGCGTTTTACATCCTGAAAACGATTTTGAACGGTCGCCGTTTTGAGTGCGTTCCAATTCGTAATCGTGCCTTCATTGACGCGCCCACTCGCCCAAGAACTCTCAATGACATCATATTGTTCTTTTTGTCCGCCGTAATAACTTTCCGCAAAATGTTCATCATATTTTTCTTTTAAGGTATAAACGCCATGATACTTGCCATTTACAAATGCATGTACATAACGAGTGTGCAAATCCGCATTGCCCAACTCGCGCATCGTCTTACTAATCAGCCCCTGAGAACTCATTACCATGCCATATCCATCCGCATTCGGGCCATCTTGACCGATTTTCAAATCCAATACATCAAATTCATTGGCTGGATTTTGCTTATCCGCATCATCTCTGGCAAAAATCGGGTACTGCAATTTGGAAAAACCGTAGGAACTCCTAAAATGCAAACGCATATTTTTTTGTTCCGAAACCAAATAAGAATCCTCTCCATAGCCCTTCACACCCGCCAAAACGCTGGTACTGCCCGCCTCACCAAATTTATTTATATATTCAAAACCACTTATCTTTTCCGTTCGACTATCGGCTGCACCTGCTGCACCCGCCGCCGTCGAAATCGAAACAATGGGCAATTGACGCAAACCTGCATCATAAGCAGCAGGCGTTACCAAGTTTGGAAAGCGTAACTCTATGCCTTTTACGGGATTTATATAGGTGAAATTTTCAACAATGGTTTCTCCATTGGGCGTGTAAGCAAATGTTTTTAAAACCGTTGTGTTGGGAATGGGAATGGGTTGCGTATAAATCGTCCCATTCGTACGACTCGGCAAGGTGAAATCCGTCGTATATCGAATCGTTGCACCCGCAGGCGCGTTCAATACAACGGTTGTCGGCGGTGCAATAATACCGCGCGGTGTATTATTCGTCATCCGAAAAAATTGTTTGCTACCGACATTTGTTGCATTCGGCGTTCCACCCAAAAAGGCAACCAAATTGGACACCGATGGATTTAAAACACCATCTGTCAAAGTGCCAAAAGTGATATTCGCAACCTCATTGGCAGGAAACTCAAAAGAAGCCAATTGGACAGCCGTTCCATTCACATTTTTGAATAAAAATACTTTTTCACCCGCCGCCGATAATTTCATATCAATATGACTCGCGCCCAAAGCAGGATTTTTATCCGCAATCAAGCGCAAAAAGCCGCGTGCAGGAATTGTTAGGTTCTGTAAACGGATTTTAAACGGGTCGGTGACCTTGCCCGTGATGTAAATGCTGTCCATCGGAACGGCAGCCGTATTGCCATTGTACAACTCGACCCAATCCTCTGGAAAGCCAATCGTGCCTTTGGGCGCGACTTCATTGACGAAAATAGCGGTCAAATTCGCCATATTAATGCCGCCACCACCAGTCGTTCCAAGCGTGTATTCCACCAAAAGTTGTGGAACGCCTGCTCTGCTACTGCTAAATTCAAAACTTCGAGCATTCAAAACATTGTTCGTCGTCGCGTTCCCTTGCAAGATGAAAGAAAGCGAATTGCCTGATACCCAATTTGTTGCGATAGCTGCATTGAGTTGGGCTGCCAAATTCGGCGTTTGTTGACGAGTCGAAGTCTCGCCTGTAATGCTCCAAGCAGGCGGATTCCAATTCACAATTGTTGGAACGTAATTCCGCAAAATCAAATTTTCAGCCGCCCCATAAGTCGGTGCATTGCCTTGTTGACACCGAATATTGACAGAAGCGGTGACAGCCGTGCCAATTTTAGTCGTAAATTGAAGGTACGCATTGCGAATTTGCGCATTGGGAGGCAACAAAACGTTTTGAAAACGGAGGGCGATATATTGCGAACCCAAATTGTCGCTGTCGAAGCCGCCGATTTCTAAATCGCTACTGCCGACATATTTGCGCGAAGAAACTTCAATATCGTCATTGCCGTTAGCAATTTTGACATTTAAAGTTTGAAAGGGTTGCGCATAATTGTGAAACGTCAGTCCCAGACAACAAAAAAGTATTGTGATTCTGCTCATTGTGGATGATTTAATTAAAACGTCAAAATTAGAGGCTTTTAAGCAGACAGGGAATAACGTAAATATTGTGTTTTTTAAGCCTATAAAAGTGTAATTTGAGGATTTAATCGAATCAAGAATACAGAAATTTAGGATACTTTTAGGGTTCTTGTGGGTGATGGATGTACGGATTTCACGGATTTTCACGAGATTAGTACGGATTTTTTTTTGCATCTCAATCCATAATAATCCTGTGAAAATCCGTGAAATCCGTGAAATCCGTGAAATCCGTACATCCATCACCCCCTAAAAGCATCCTAAATTCCTGCATTCCCAATTCAAAATGGGTTAGTTGCAATTTTTTTGTACCTTTGCAAAAAATTAGTTGTTATGTCAGACCAAAATTTTGTAGATTACGTCAAAATATGTTGTAAGTCGGGGAACGGCGGTTCAGGTGCGCTGCATTTTCATCGGGCTAAATTTATTCCCAAAGGCGGACCCGATGGCGGTGACGGCGGCAGGGGTGGAAATATCATTTTGCGCGGCAACCGTAACGTGTGGACATTGTTATCCTTAAAATATCGCAAACATGTTGCCGCAGGAGACGGCGGCAGGGGCGCGGACAATAATAAACATGGCGCAGACGGCGCAGACCTTTTTTTAGAAGTCCCACTTGGAACGGTTGCAAAAGATGCCGAAACAGGAGACATTTTGTTTGAAATCACGAAAGATAAAGAGGAACGCGTCTTGGCACAAGGCGGGCGCGGCGGAAAAGGCAATGCTTTTTTCAAAACGTCGACCCATCAAACGCCGCGTTATGCCCAAACGGGTGATGAAGGCATCGAAGCATGGCGGATTTTGGAGTTGAAAACCTTGGCAGATGTGGGTTTGGTTGGGTTTCCGAATGCGGGCAAATCGACTTTATTGGCGGCGGTCTCGGCGGCAAAGCCGGAAATTGCACCGTATGCGTTCACGACCTTGAGTCCGAATTTGGGCATTGTGGCGTATCGGGATTTTCAATCTTTCGTGATGGCGGATATTCCGGGCATCATTGAGGACGCACATAAAGGCAAAGGTTTGGGACACCGATTTTTGCGTCATATTGAACGAAATGCGACTTTATTGTTTATGATTTCTTGTGATACACAAGATATTAAAAAAGAATACGATATATTACTCAATGAATTGAAATTATATAACCCAGAATTGTTGGATAAACCACAAGTTTTGGCGATTACGAAATGCGATTTAATTGATGCGGAATTAGAAAAAATGTTGAAGAAAAATTTGCCGAAAGGCATGCCGCATGTGTTCATTTCCGCCGTAACAGGCAAAGGATTGACGAAATTGAAAGACCTTTTATGGGA
>JBDLWG010000014.1:0-10490 GCA_039804385.1 Bacteroidota bacterium | reverse complement strand
CACTTGAAAAGCATGAGGAATTATTTTATTATTCAACATCAACAAAATTGTTTTAAAAAATTATGAATCCAACACGTTTGTTTGATTTCATCGACTATCAAAATGAAAAATACCCGCAGGAGCGTTCGTTAACGTATCGGGATAAAGGGCAGGAAAAGTCGTATAGTACTGCCGAAATTGCTCGGTTAGCGCAAGAAGTGGCTTGTGGTTTATGGCGTTTGGGCTTGCGTCCGGGCGATAAAATTGCTTCGGTCATTGTCAAAAATCGACCTGAATGGATGGCTTTAGACTTGGGCATGATGCAAATCGGGGTGGCGAATGTGCCTGTGTATCCGACGATTAGCCCAAAAGAATATGAGTACATTTTCAATGATGCTGCCGTCAAATTGTGCTTTGTGGGCGATGATGACGCAGGGGGCGTTTTTAAAAAAGTGCAACAAGCACAACTCGCAGTGCCTTCCTTGAAAACGATTTATACCTTTGATAAAGTCAACTATGCCCAATCTTGGACGGATCTTTTGGGCAATACGAAAGATTTAGACGCGGTGAATCGCATCAAATCCAAAGTAGAGGCACAGGATTTGGCGACGATTATCTATACGTCTGGCACGACTGGCAGCCCGAAAGGGGTGATGCTTTCCCATGATAATATTGTTTCCAATATTCAATCGGTACAGCCGTTGATGCCGATTGGGGCGGGCGCGAAAGTGTTGAGTTTTTTGCCTTTGAACCATATTTTTGAACGCGTTTGTGCTTACAACTATTTGTATATCGGCGCGAATGTCGTGTTTACGGGCATTGACAATTTGGGTGGTGATACAGGTGACTTGAAATCTGTAAAACCTCAATTTTTTACCACGGTTCCGCGTTTGTTGGAGAAAGTATATGAAAAATTGTACAATAAAGGATTGGAATTGACAGGCATCAAGAAAAAATTGTTTTTCTGGGCGTTGAAATTGACGAATGATTATGAATATGATAAAAAATATACAGGTTTTCGCGGTTTGCAACACAATTTAGCGGATAAATTGATTTATTCCAAATGGCGTGAGGCTTTGGGCGGCAATATTGTTGGGATTTTGGTGGGTGCGTCTGCCTGCCCTGTCAAGATTGCGCGCACGTTTTCGGCGGCGGGCATTCCCGTTCGGGAAGGTTATGGCATGACGGAGACTTCGCCTGGTATTACGATTAGTGGTTATAAGCCGAATATGGCATTGTTAGGTACGGTCGGCCCCGTCATTGATGGGGTGGAAGTGCGCATTGATGCGTCTGATGGCAATTATCGGGAAGGCGAAGGCGAAATTATCGCGTCAGGGCGCAATGTGATGTTGGGTTATTACAATAAACCTGTGCAAACAGCGGAAGTTATCAAGATGATGGATGGTAAACGCTGGATGTGTACGGGCGATGTGGGCAAATTGGTGGAAAAAGATGGGAAACCATTCCTGAAAATCACCGACCGTAAAAAAGAATTGTTTAAAACATCTGGTGGTAAATATGTTGCGCCTGCGCCGATTGAAAATGGTTTGAAAGAGCATTTTTTGATTGAGCAAGTGATGGTTTTGGGCGAAAATCAGAAATTTGTGTCTGCATTAATCGTTCCTGCGGCGGAAGCGTTGCGCGATTGGTGTAAAAGTCATTCGGTGGAGTGGAAAAACATGGCGGATGCCCTTAAAAATCCTGCGGTCATCGCCGCTTTTCAAAAAGCAGTGGATCAATACAATCCCAATTTCAGCAAAGTAGAGCAAATCAAAAAATTTGTTTTAATTCCAGATAGTTGGGAACCTGTCAAAGCAGACGGTTCAGAAGCGGAATTGACTCCGACCATGAAATTGAAACGCCGTGTGATTTTGGAAAAATATAAAAAGGCGATTCAAGAGATTTACGCATAGGAATGTGAAATAAGTAGTTCAATTTAAAGAACCGATAACAACGTTTGGAGGGTTTCAAACCCTCCAAACGTTATTGTCGGTTATTCGCAATCCATTTTAATTTTATTTAAAACGTTTTGGTGCATTTTATCGACTAAATAATCGCTCCACAAAGCCCAATACCAAACGGGCGTAATGCGATACGTATAATGCGTCTGCGCCCTCACGCGACATTGCCCCGCCGACAATGGCTCTATTTCAAACATTCCGTATTGATTTTCAAAATAACCATGCAAATGCGGTGCGTCTATTTTTGGATATATGGACATTTCGCGCATCGGTACGACCTCTTGTTCAGGTTTGAAAACCATTTTTTTGTTTTGAATCAAGGTGTCCACCCGCAAATTGGCAAAACCATTAGTCGTATTACATTTCAAAAAGTATTGATTATCAACTTGTTGCAATTCCATATCCAATGGATAACTAATGCCTGCTTTTAAAAAAAAGTTATTGCTTTTATTAAATTCAACTTTTTGAGTCAATTTTTTCCAAATCATCGTATCGGCGGCATTGATTATGATTTCAGTGGTGGTAGTTGCTTCAACTTGCGAATGATCCAACAAATCGTAGGTTAATGTGCTTGGATTGATTAAAATGAACAAACCTAAAATATACATTTTGTTGGTTTGTAAATGCGCACTGCCTAACAGCCGACCGAAAAACAAGCCTAAACCAGTGGGCAAAATCAATAATCCTGCTGCCATTAAAAAACAAATTCCGCCTTCCGCACCTGCTGCCATCAAGAGTGCGCCTGTGATGAGTAAGCCGATTAAGCTCCGCACTAAAATCGTCACGCAACCCGTTTCTGGTTTCGGCGCACCGATAAAACCCATCACAAACGAGACCGTAAACGGAATCGCTAAAAAAAGCGTCCAACCATATTCGCCTTTTGTGAGCAATAGTAACACCGTTATCACGCCAATAAAAAAGGTTAAACAAAGGTACAGCCACCGCCAACCGCGTTTTGAAAGGATAACGCCTGCTTCTTCTAATTGGTCAAGCGGTGTTTTTTCAAAATTTTCCATGATATGTATTTGATTGATTTTAAATATTTTAAGCGATTCAAATAAAGGTATCACACCATTTGACTGCAAGGTATTCTTATTTTCTAAACTTTCAATAAAAAATGAAAATTATTTTTATAATTTTCTATCAAATTTATTTTGTGCGAAAACGTTTTTGAAATATTTGGCAGTGGTGCCACCAATAAGGTTCGAGGATAGGTTCGCGCCGCCCAAGCGGGGTAGCGAGCGCAAATTTTTGGTTTTCTGACAATTTTGGTGTGGATAGATGTACGGATTTCACGGATTTTCACGGGATTTTTACGGATTTTGGTTTCAAAAATCCGTAAAAATCCCGTGAAAATCCGTGAAATCCGTACATCCATCAACCTCCTTTTGATGGAACGACCCAATTTTGCGCTCACTGGACGTTTTTCTTTTTCCTAAAATTTTATTATTATGATTCATTTTCAATTAAAATCAAAATATGAATTTATTTTCAATACCTAATTTATTGATAATCTGTTGTTTAGCTACGATAGGTTGTAAAACGGGGGCAAGTTCTGCCACCACCAAAATCGAACCTAAAACGCCTGTACCGACTGCAAGCCAATATTCAGTGGTCGATATTTTGAAAAAAGTCGAGAAAAACAACCTGTCTTTTGGTCGTTTGAGCGCGGATGCGGACATGGATTATGAAGGCAAACCGATGAATGTGTCGGCATCTTCGTTGGTTCGGTTTCGGAAAGACAGCTTGATTTGGATGAATGTTAAAAAAATGGGATTCAATGTCGTGCGAGCGCAGATTACCCGCGATTCGATTTTTGTGATTAATTACATTCAAAGCAATTTTATGCGGCGTTCGTTTAAATATTTGGAAGAAAAATTGCAAGTACCCGCCAATTTTGACATGGTTCAGAAAATGTTGTTGGGGCAACCCATTTTTTTGACTCCGAAAGACCAATTAAAAGTGTCTTTTGATAAAACCATAGCGGGTGGACAGTGGGTTTTGACAGGCGATGATGCGCGATGGCACACTGAATATCGATTTTCTGCGATTGATTTCACTTTGCAAAACATGATTTTGGAACAACCTGCGCGTAAAAGTGTGTTTAAAATGGCTTGTAACAACTATGACGGCTTGAAAGGCGACCAAAAATTTGCTTATACGCGGACGTTGAATATGGAAAGTCCGCAAACAGGCGCGGTGAAAGTCGTGATTGAAACAGGCAAACCCGTCGAAGTGGATGTGGTTAAACCGTTTCGATTTGAAATACCTGCCAATTATCCAGAATTATAAAAAATATTGAAAATCAATAAGTTAAGAAACGCAAAAGAAATAAAGGATCCCTTTTAAAAACCCGTAAAGAGCGAAAAAGAATTTTTTTTGCAAAAAAAAATTCTTTTTCGCTCTGAAAAGCCCCTGCCGCGAGCGCTTTTCAGAGCGAAAACAAAAATTTTTTTACAAAAAATTTTTGTTTTCGCTCTTTACGGGTTTTTAAAAGGGATCCTTTATTTATTTAGCGTTCCTAAACGACTTTTGTTTTCAAAAAAAAACGATGATAATTTGTTGCTTTCCTACATAATGTAGTACCTTTGATTTCAATTAGGACTTATTGTGTTTTTTACACTAATCGACTTTTTAAGATTGCCACTCATTTTTGGCATATTTGTCGTAACCTATACCACCAAAAAGCGTCTTACAAATATAACCCATATCTAATAAAAAAATATCCAATAAAAAATGGGTCAACAGCATTCAAATAGAAATAATATTTTGCAAAATTATCGTCTTAGTTTAATATGAAAACAATCGAATCGAAGGCATCATTACCAAACGTTCTATCTATGACTCCCGCAGACAAGAAAAATACGAAAATCGTTGCCACAGTGGGACCCGCATCCCGCGCCTATACCACCTTGTTGGAATTAGCCAAAGCAGGCGTAAATGTTTTTCGCCTCAATTTTTCGCATGGTACGCATGCCGATCACCTCGAAACCATACAAAATATTAATTATATCAATGAAAAGTATGGGCTGCATATTGGCATTTTAGCGGATTTGCAGGGACCGAAATTGCGGGTTGGTATGATTAAAGACAACGCGCTTGAGCTCAATCCAGGAGATATTGTCACTTTCGTCAATGAGGAATGTGTTGGTACGAAGGAAAAAATATATATGAGTTATAAGGATTTTGCTAAAGATGTGACGATTGGGGAGCGCATCTTGTTGGATGATGGCAAATTTGTTTTTGAGGTGGTGGAAACCAATAAAATCGACACGGCGCGGATGAAGGTCATTTATGGTGGCGTTTTGTCGAGCAAAAAAGGGGTGAATCTCCCCGATACGAAGACTTCCTTGCCCTGTTTGACTCCAAAAGACTTGGCTGATTTGGATTTTTTGCTTACGCAACCGTCTGTAAATTGGGTTGCCTTGTCATTTGTACGCAAGGCAGAAGATATTTATGATTTGAAAGCGCGTTTGGAGGCGGCAAAACATCCTGCATTGGTCATCGCTAAAATCGAAAAACCTGAAGCGATTGACAATTTGGATTCGATTATCAAGGCATCGAATGGGATTATGGTGGCGCGCGGCGATTTAGGCGTTGAGTTTGCGATGGAGCGATTGCCGATTTTGCAAAAAGAAATCGTGGCAAAATGTATTCAACGCGCTCGTCCCGTGATTGTGGCGACGCAAATGATGGAATCGATGATTTATAGTCCGAGTCCGACCCGGGCGGAAATCACGGATGTGGCGAATGCGGTGATTGATGGAACGGATGCCGTGATGCTTTCGGCGGAGACGGCGGCGGGAAAATATCCTGTCGAAACGGTCAAAGCGATGACTAAAATCATTTTGGAAGCGGAAAAATTGCCAGTTCGGTTCAAAAGACCTGAAGTACACCGCAAATCAGGCACTTTTTGTTCAGATGTGGTGTGTTTGAATGCGGCGAAAGTGGCGGAAGAGTTGGACGCAAAAGCGATTATTGGCTTTACAACTTCTGGTTATACGGCGTTTAAAGTGTCGAGTTATCGCCCGCATACGTCGATTCATATTTTTTCGGGCAGACCTGAAATGTTATCGACTTTGAATTTAGTTTGGGGTGTGAAATGTTATTATTATGATAAGTATTCGACTACGGACGAAACGATTTCGGATACGATTGAGATTTTAAAAGCGAATGGACGGTTGAAAAAGAAGGATTTAGCAGTGAATGTTGGTAGTATGCCGTTGCAGAAAAAGCTGAGAACCAATATGTTAAAAATAAGTGTCGTAGAATAATTTTCTAATACTTAGGTTGAAAAAACGCGCAAAACTTGCGCCAAGTTTGAAACTTGGCGCAAGATAATTTGCTGATTTTCAATTATTTATATTAATTAGACAGCGATTGTATCGCTAACCATGCCATCAATCCAATACTCAATTCCAAAGAGGATTCATCTATATTAAACGTGTCGGTGTGCAGTCCAGAGGTAATGCCCAGTTCTTTATTGCCTGTCCCCAAACGGTAGAAACATGCAGGCATCACTTGCGAATAATAGGCAAAATCTTCCGCAGTCATCCGCATTGGCAAATCGACGACATTATCTTCTCCGCAAAATGCAATCATATGTTGTTTAACTTGTTGCGTAAGTGCTTCATTATTAAACAAAACGGGATAACCATGTTCAATCCGAAAGGTGCAAGACCCACCCATGCTTTCCGCAATGCCTTCTGCCAATTTGACCATAATTTCCTTTGCTTTTTGTCGCCAACCTTCATCCAACGTCCGAAAAGTGCCTTCTAAACGCACTTCATCGGGAATAATATTGGTCAAACCACCTACGGATTGGATTTTTCCAAGCGTCAAAACCGTCGGAATGGCAGGGTCTGCCCGCCGACTCACCACTTGTTGCAACGCCGTGATGATGTGCGCCGTTATCAAAATCGGGTCGATGCACTCTTGCGGCATCGCGCCATGACCGCCGCGCCCGCGCACCGTCAGGTACAATTCGTCCGCAGAAGCCATGTAAATTCCTGGTTTCAAGCCCACTTTGCCCGCCTCCAAAGGTGGATGCACATGCTGCCCAATTATTATCGCTGGTTTTGGGTTTTCCAAAACGCCTTCTTGAATCATCAATTTCGCGCCGCCAGGTGTTTTTTCTTCGGCAGGTTGGAAAATTAATTTGATGGTTCCAGACCAATGCGCTCTGGTTTCATTTAAAATCCGCGCCGCACCCAACAAAGAAGCAGTATGCGCATCATGTCCGCAAGCATGCATAATGCCCGCTTTTGTGGATTTATACGAAACATTATTGGCTTCTTGAATGGGTAAAGCGTCTAAATCTGCCCGCAAAGCAATGGTTTTTGACTCAGGATTTTGCCCGCGAATGATGCCGACAACCCCATTTGTAGCAATACCATGTTGATAATCAATGCCTAACGCTTTCAATTTTGTGGCTACATATTTGCCTGTTTCAACTTCCTCATAACTCAGTTCGGGATATTGATGCAGATGCCGCCGAATCGCGATAATCTCTGGTAAATACGCCTTCGCTAAGGACTTGATTTTTGATTTTAACATATTTGATAATTTAATTGGCGCAAATAATGATTGGTAAAATAATTCAATGTGCAAAATTGCACCTTTCAAATCATATTTATAAAATATTTTTAGGATAAAAGAGCGTTTCTATCAAGATAAGTCGTTCCATTGAAAGAACCGATCCAAAAGGTCGGTTGCAACCTCGCCGACCTTGATTCGATCCGAATGAATCCCCAAAAGCCAAGAAATCCACATTCAGACGGTTTATCATTACAAAAGTTGCAATACGCCATTTGAATTAATTATGACAACGATTGTAAATAACACAGCGTTTTATACTAACTTTGCGTTTCGCTTTTGAATTTGTTTTGGGGGGGAAATTTTGTTGAGGCATGATACCGTTTCCAAAAATCTAATTTAAAGTATATCAGTGTAATACATATTGTAACTAATGTTTATAAAACTATACCACAATTAGGGTGACAACAATTATTTTCAAAAAAGCCCTTGTTTTGTCGCTGTTATGCGGCGCGAGCTGCCACTTGACAAAGCTCGAAGCTCAAGTGTTGTTGGCAGACACGACAGGATTGCCCGTCATGGAATATGGCGCGCCCAAATCATATGAAATTGGCGGCGTGAAAGTCGTCGGTGCGCAATACAGCGATGCGAGTGCCTTGACGGGTATCGCAGGGTTCAAAGTCGGTAGCAAAATTAAGATTCCGGGGCCCGATTTGCCGCGTGCGATTCGCGCTTTATGGAAACTTCGGTTGTTCACGGATGTGCAGATTAATAAGGAAAAAACGGTGGGCGATGTGATTTTCCTTGAAATTGAGGTGAAAGAGCGTCCGAGTTTGTCGGTTTACTCGTTTACGGGTGTAAAAAAGAGTGTGCATGAGGATTTAAACCCGATTGCCAATCGCTTTTTGCTCAAAGGCGCGATTGTAACGGACAATAATAAAACCAATGCCGCGACGGGCATGGAAAAATATTTTCGGGAAAAAGGGTATTTAGATGCCAAAGTCAGTGTGGTCGAAACGATTGACCCGAAAAAAGTCAATTCCGTGAAATTAAATTTTGTCGTCGAGCGCAATAAAAAAGTCAAAATCCAAGACATCACTTTTGCGGGCAATGACCATGCAACGGCGCGGAAATTGCGCAAGCAAATGGACAAAACCCATCGAAAGTTAAAAATCTTCTCTGCCTCTAAATTGGTTACGTCCGAATATGAGGACGATAAGAAAAAGATTTTAAAATATTACGCCACACAAGGATATCGGGATGCTAAAATTGCTTCCGATTCGATATGGCGGGAAGCCGATGGCGATTTGCGGTTGCATTTGAATATGGATGAGGGCAAACGCTATTATTTTCGTAATATTACATGGAAAGGCAATTCGATTTATGACTCAAAAGTGTTAGATAAGGTTTTGGGCATCTCGAAAGGAGACATTTACAATACCGAATTGTTGGAAAATCGGTTACGATACAGTCAAGATGGGCGCGATGTGAGTACTTTGTATATGGATAATGGTTATTTGTTTTTCAACATTGACCCGACCGAAATCGCTATTGTAGGCGATTCAATTGATGTCGATATGCGGATTTATGAGGGGGCGCAAGCGACGATTGATAAAGTTGTCATCAAGGGGAATGACAGAACGCATGAACATGTGATTCGCCGCGAATTGCGGACCTTGCCGGGTGAGAAATTCAGTCGGTCGGACATTATACGGTCTCAGCGCGAGATTATCAACTTGGGTTATTTCAATCAAGAGGCTTTGGGCATCAATACGCCTGTCAATCCGCAGCGCGGAACGGTGGATATTGAGTACAAAGTGGAGGAAAAACCATCGGATCAGTTGGAATTATCCGCAGGTTGGGGTGGTTTTGGCGTGATTGGAACGCTTGGTGTGTCGTTTAATAACTTTTCGATTCGGAATATTTTTAAAAAATCGGCTTGGGCTCCGCTTCCGCAAGGCGACGGACAACGGGTTTCGATTCGCGCACAGTCGAATGGTAAATTTTTTCAATCTTATAATGCGTCTTTCACCGAACCTTGGTTTGGCGGCAAAAAACCGACTTCATTAAGCATCAGTGGAGCTTATACGAAATATGCAGGCGCGACACCAGACAATTATTTGAGTATTCTTCAAACCAATATTGGGGTTGGAACGCGTTTGAAATGGCCTGATGATAACTTTGTTTCTAATACATCGCTTGATTTTCAACGTACTACGATTAATCAATATTCGTTTTTTCCTGGTTTGACCGATGGAACGTATAATAATTTTAGTCTTCAACAAACGTTTGCACGCAATTCGATTAATAATCCGTTGTTTCCAGAGGAAGGTTCTAAATTTCAATTGACGTTACATGCGAGTCCGCCGTATTCCTTGTTTCAAAAGAACAAATCCTATCAAGATTTGACCACATCGGAAAAATTCAAATGGGTGGAGTATTTCAAATGGAAATTCAATGCCGAATGGTACACCAAAGTTTTGGGCAAAATGGTCATGAAATTGGATGCTAAAATCGGTGCTTTGGGTTTTTACAACAAAGATATTGGTTATTCCCCGTTTGGACGCACGAGTTTGGGTGGAGATGGACTTTCCAATCGGCAATTCGGTTTGACGGGCAGGGATATTTTGGCTTTGCGCGGGTACGAGGAAAAAGATTTGCCGGGCAACTTTTCGGCGGATGCGACTTCGACGACAGGTGGTACGGCGTTTGCAAAATATACGATGGAATTGCGTTATCCTATCTCGTTGAACCCAAGTTCGACGATTTATCTAACGACTTTTGCACAAGGCGGGAACGTTTGGCAAGATTTCAAACAATTTAAACCGTTTGATTTGCGTCGGACGGTCGGTGCAGGTTTGCGCGTTTTCTTGCCGATGTTCGGAACGCTTGGTTTTGATTACGGTTTTGGGATTGATAAACCAGATGTTTTGGCAAATCCCAATCGGAAATGGACCGATTTTGCCAGATTTAGTATTGTTCTTGGTTTTGAACCCGAATAAAAATAGGTTGAAT
>JBDLWG010000013.1:0-3105 GCA_039804385.1 Bacteroidota bacterium | reverse complement strand
AAAAAAGGGCTTGAATGTCATTATAAGGCATGAAAGCGATTTTCTCCGCATCGAATGCGCCGAGAAAAGCAGGCGGCAAATAGGTGTCAAACGGGCGGGCTTTGCCCACCGTGAGAATGAGCTGCACCATCGATTTCGTAATTTCGGCTTTGCCTTTTTTCGCCTCCGCCCAAAAAAACGATTCGGTTTCAAAAAGCGCGTTTTGCGCTTTCGTTGCGGTGGGCAAGGTGACACAAAAATCAAGATTGCCCATGATTTTGGTGCAATCAAAGGCATTGAAAAAATCTTTAGCGACTTTGTTTTTTAATTCTTCTTCTCGGAGAGCGTCATAAGCCATAATGTCGATGCAAGTTTGATTTAAAATAATGCGTGAATGTATCGCAAATCGTTTGCAAAGATAACAAAATTGCATTGCATCGTAATCCTTAGTATATTTCCTTTTTTGTCATGTACTGAGGAACGCGAAATAAATAAAGTTAATATTGTCGGGTTGATGGATGTACGGATTTCACGGATTTCACGGATTTTCACAGGATTTTTACGGATATTCGACTCAAAATCCGTAAAAATCCCGTAAAAATCCCGTGAAAATCCCGTGAAAATCCCGTGAAAATCCGTGAAATCCGTGAAATCCATCCTATTGCAAAACCATCGTGCGTAAAGTATAAATGGTTGTTTTCTAAAATTTCGACATAATGTCATGTATTTTATAACTTTTTTGACATAATGTCATGTATTTTTCAATAAAACAAGTCATTTTGGCTTTAAAAAATCTTTTTTGCGCAATGGTACGCGCCTTGCATAAGGATAAAAGTCATCGGAAAGATGGCTTCCAAAAAAGATTTCTAAAAAACTGAAAATTAAAAAATCATGAGATTTGTAAAGTTCAATCCGTTCGCGCCTGCCGCCCTTCAAACCGTCAATCATTTGTTTGATGAAGTGCTTCACCGCAATATCGGCGATGTATTAGGCGATTTTGTCGGTGCTGCCGATTTCGCGCACACACATCCTGCGGTTAATATTATTGAAAATGCCAATTCGTTTAAAATCGAATTAGCGGCACCTGGATTGTCGAAAGAGGCATTCAAAATTCACCTTGAAAAAGGACAATTGACGATTTCGGCAATTCAAAAAGCCGAAACTGAAACGCCGAATCCAACTGAAACGCGTTATACAAGACGCGAATTTAATTATTCGACGTTCAAAAGAAATTTTCAATTGCCCGAAAATGTGGACGCAACTCAAATCAAGGCTGCTTACGAACAAGGGGTTTTGACCCTGACGATTCCAAAAGTAGAGCCTAAGAATTTGACACAAAGTATTGAAATTCAATAATTTTTGAATTAAGATTTTTAGGATTGATAAGATTCAGTTAGGATGGAATCCTAACTGAATCTTATCAATCCTAAAAATCTTAATTAAAACTCCAACCATGTTTTAAAATGAGTATTCCTCCATCTTTGAGCCTCTATTCGGCGCGTTTCCAAGAAAAAAAAGTAGCCCCTAAATTAACTCAGGAACTTTTAGCCTTAGAGCAAAAATTATATAATTTGAATGATACAGGTACTAAATTGGAAAAAATTGCCCTTTTTTGTACGAATACCCCTTTTTCATTCCATCCTAAAACGCTTAATCAAGCCGGTTTTGTGGAATTACTCGCTTTTTTTCGCAATATTGACTTCATCACAGATGAACAGGTGAGCCAAATTTTGTATGATGAAAATAGTGTGTCGTATTTCAAAAGATATGCAAAAAAGAGTGATGCGTCTGACGTAGAAGCTACTTTTTTTCAAGCCGCGTTTGGAGGTCAATTTTTCAACGAATTTGACTATACCAACAAAACGGATGAAAGGGCGCAAAATTACCTCAATACGTATGGCGATTTTCCTATTTATGAGGTCAATGATGTCAAAAGAAGGAATGATTTGCTCCAAAAAGTAGTACAAAGTTGCTTGAAAAAAGGAAATATGAAGGGCGAACCAACCTTACAAAGAAGTTTTTTGACTGAAACGCTTTCAGATGCATCTAATTCGCCACTCATGATTCATTTTTGGATTTCGGAAAAAGCGATTCTTGCAGTCAAAGCGTATTGTGCCATTTGATACGCACCGTAAAATAAACTTGCGTCAAGTTTCAAACTTGACGAAAGTGCTGTATAAGTGGTTTCTGTTAAAGAATTGATAACAACGTTTGGAGGGTTTCAAACCCTCCAAACGTTATAATACCTTGAAAATCAATTTTTTAGCTTTTAACTTCAACTCCTTAGTATGATTCAATTTAACATTTTTAATAATTCATCTATCGTTTCCACAGGCATTCGGCAACTCGCATTTTGACACCAATAAAACAACGTTTTACCCGCTACAAATCGGTCTTTCAATAAAGGCAAATCTTCTTCTGCGCCGACCGAAGCCATTAAAATAGTATTTGGTAAAAAATATTTTTGCAAAATTTTAGCTTGTGCAAAAGCATTATCGCCCAAAATCGCAATTTCCGAAGTCGGCTGAATGACCATTGAAAGCACAGATGCCCATTTGGAAAAAGAAGTTGGATATTTTTCAACAGAGGCTTGAATCGATGCTAACATCTTGATGACCAATTGTTTATAATCATCGCGTTCCCAAAAGTGTCCTAATCGCCATACATTTTTTGCCATCGTGCTATTGCCCGAAGGTGTGGCACTATCGTATAAATCTTTTTTGCGCAACAAAATATCCTTTTGTTGTGCCGATGTAAAATAAAATAAATGTTGGTTTTCATCCCAAAAATCTTCAATCACTTTATCTGTAAACTGCTGTGCTTGATATAAATATTTTTTATCAAACGTAATTTCATATAACGCTAATAGCGATTCTATAAAAAACGCATAATCATCTAAAAACGCATCATACTGAGGAATCAAGTGTTTTTGCGGCGCGTCATATTGCATCGTATGCCAGAGTGCATCTGGCGCATCTTGCACAAAATTGTTTAAAATAAACGCTGTTTGCCCAATCGCTTCTGCCTTGTACGCAGGATGCCCAAGCGCGACATAGGCTTTGCAATAAGCCGAAATCATCAACGCATTCCAAGACAAAATCAACTTATCATCTAAACTCGGCGGGA
>JBDLWG010000012.1:0-4601 GCA_039804385.1 Bacteroidota bacterium | reverse complement strand
AATCTTGGTTTAAAACAACCGATAATACATGGAATAAATGGATTGCCAATGATTTACAAAAAAGTATCGCCTTTCGAGCCTTGGAAGTCGAAATACCGTTAGCAGCTATTTATCGGCGTATCTTTTAAAAATGATTTAAATGAAAATGCTCTCTCGGCAAACGCATTCCTGCGGAACGGGCTTGCGCGAATACAAAAACTTGTTCGTAACCACCAAATCCATCTATGAAGCCAATAAAGCAAAAGGCTTGTTGGACGATTTGGAGATGGATTATGAAGAAGAATTTGTGGGTGATGAGAATGAATTGTGATAATTTTTTATGTAAATGAATGATACAAAGTGCTGCAAGTGATGAATTTGCAGCACTTTTTTGTAAAAAAAACAATTTTTTTTTGTAAAAGGATTGTTATTCTGAAAAAGCGGCTTACCTTTGTCTTGCGTAAAAACAAAAATCACTCTCAAAACCTATTTGTTTATTTTTTTTAAAACATTTATTTTTATGTTTGCTCATTCATTCATTCATTCATTCATTCATTAGGCTGCTGCTAACCAGTTTAGGGCTCGTGACAGAGTAAAAATAATTGAACATTTTTAAACAAAGTTGCACATTAAGTTATTTATTTGAAAAGAATGTGTAACTTTGCGCCATGATAACAATTCAAGAAGCGAGTAAAATACTGGGTGTAACGCCGAAAACCCTTCGTTTATGGGAAAAAGAAGGGAAAATTCAAAGTTATAAAACGGACGGCGGTCATCGGCGTTATCAGTTAGCTGCATTATTGAGTGGCACCAAGACCACCGATTTAACCGTTGCATATGCCCGAGTCTCCAGTCAGGATCAGAAAAAAGACTTGGAGAGGCAGTGTCAAGTTTTAGAAATTTATTGTGCGAGCAAAGGGTTTGATTATGAACTCATCAGTGATTTGGGGAGTGGTCTTAACTATAAAAAAAAAGGATTAATCCGCCTGATCAAATTAATTTGTTCGAATCAAGTGAATCGTCTGGTGATTACCCACAAAGATCGGCTCTTACGATTCGGTAGTGAACTGATATTCAGTTTGTGTGAGCATTTCGGTGTAGAAGTCATTATCATCAACCGAACCGAAGACAGTAGTTTTGAAGAAGATTTAGCGAAAGACGTTTTAGAAATGATTACCGTTTTTTCCGCAAGATTATATGGCAGTCGAAGCCACAAAAATAAAATCATTATAGAACAATTAAAAGATATTTCCAAAGATTTAAAATGAAATCCTTAAAAATACGCTTAGAAATGAATCATCAAGAACGCACCCTTGCCGCACAACATGCAGGGGCTGCGCGCTATGCGTATAATTGGGGATTGGCAAAAAGTCAAGAGGCTTATCAAGCGGGACGAAAACGTCCGAGTGCGGTGGATTTACACAAATCTTGGGTGATTCATAAAAAGACGGAAGCCGTATGGGCCAAAGAAGTGTCCAAATGCGCTCCCCAACAAGCCTTCCGCAATTTAGAGACTGCGTATAAACGTTCGTTTCAGATGAAAAACGTTCGGTTACCCCGATTTAAGAAAAAAGGAACGCACGATAGTTTCTATTTGGAAGGGAGCATTCGAACTCAAGGGAATCGAATCAAACTGCCGCGCATCGGGTGGCTACGATGTAGCGAACCCCTGCCGACAGGGATTCTCTTAAAAAATGTGACCGTTTCTCGGCAAGCGGAACATTGGTTCGTTAGTTTTAAAATGCCTCATCGTAAAGCGATACCAAAGATTGATAATCAAGCCATTATAGGCGTAGATTTGGGTATCAAGACGCTTGCAACGTTGAGCGACGGACAAACAATAGCGAATCTACGCCCTTATCGCCAACACAAAAGGAAACTTCGTTTGGCACAGCGTCAAGCCAGTAAAAAATATATTAAAGGAAAAAACAATAAAAATCAAAGTAAAAATTATCAGAAAGCGCAGGCGAAAGTAGCGAAAATTCATTACAAAATCGCCTGTATTCGCAAAGACACCTTGCACCAAGTCACGACGCAACTCGCTAAAAACCACAGCGAAGTGGTGATCGAAGATTTGAATGTAAAGGGCATGAGCCGAAATCACAAACTCTCCAGTGCGATTTTAGATGGCGGTTTTTATGAATTTCGTCGTCAACTCACGTATAAATGTGACTGGTATGGCTCGAAATTGACCGTTGTAGACCGATTTTATCCTTCGTCCAAGACCTGTTCGGGTTGTTCGAAGGTCAAAAAAGAGTTGGCTTTAAAAGAAAGAGTTTATTGTTGTGAGCATTGCGGCTTGGAAATCGACCGCGACCTCAATGCTGCCATCAATTTAAAAAAGAAGGCGGTGAGTTACACCGCATCCGCCTGTGGAGTGTTCAAACCACCTAATGACTCGTTTGTTGGGAACACTGTGAAGCAGGAAGCAGACGGCGAAATTGAAAATGTTCAAGATTGTGTAAGTTCTGCGTAACGGATTGAAGCATATTAATGATAAGAAGCATCAAGCTTTAGACTTATTCGCTACGCCTGCTCCTGCGGCGTTGTTGGATAAAAATCCAGCGAAGTCCGGTCTAACGATTACGGTTGATTTTCATTTCATGGAAAACAATGAAATCGTTGCCGTCGAATTTAAACATGCACAAGAGGTCCCAACGGGACAGCTGACTGATAGAGCCAAAAACTTAATCACAAATGGTGGCAAAATAAGAAGATATGTTTATATTTTTGCAGAAAAACCTGATAAAAACGTAGCCACTAAAATCACATCAGCATTAGCGGATACAAGAATTTTTTATTTTTTAAATGGTATTCTTACCGTTCTCAATTAATTATGAAACAATCTGAATATGAAATTTTTCAAATAAAATTTCAATTTCCATACCCAACTGTAACCAATGAACTGGGTTACAAAGGAATTCTTCCTGTTTTAGAATTACTCAATTCAGTAGGTTTTCCACCTGCTGTTCGAGTTGCCTTTAAGGGAAAAAATTCATCCCGAATGCGCAAGATGCAGGTTCATGGCTATTTAGACCCTAAATTGACGGCGATTTTAGAACCTGTTGATAAAACAAATTCTGAGATTGAAATTTTTGACGCTCTTAAATATTCTGATGGTTCTCATGGCTCTCGCGTTGACATTCATCAAGGTAAATATAGACATTCATTAACGATTCTGATTCCAATCGAATTATTAACCCAATTAACTATTTACGGTGTCCAATCGTTATTCCATAAACTAGTCCAATTATTTCCCAATGCTTATGCAGGAGAATGTTCTTTTTTATGGTATCGGTCTTATTTCTCCGTCACACGAAGATCTTGTTTTGTGCCATATCTGGTTTGGCGGCAGTACCTTAGCGCGAAAGAATTAGAGATACAAGGTGGCAAGGCAGCCTTTGAAAGCAACAACCTCCTCAAAACAGAGCGCATTCATGACGGGTTGCTCATTGAAGTAGGTGAAAGCCCTTACGATATTTTTACAGACGAAGGTGAAGCCTTGTTAGCCAAAGCAACAGAGTCGCTGCCGCCTGTGGTGGAATCGGCAAAAAAATAAAAGGGCGGCAGCGCAAGGTCGTCGTGGGCAACCGCGACGACCTTTTTATTTGTTTACAAAAACTGCACAAAACTTGCAGCTCTTTTTTGTAAAAAAAACAAATTTTTTCTGTAAAAGGTTTGTTATTCTGCAAAAGCGGCTTACCTTTGACCTGCGTAAAAACAAAAATTATTTTCAAAACCTATTTGTTTGATTTTTTAAAACATTTCTTTTTATGTTTGCTCATTCATTCATTCATTCATTCATTCATTCATTCATTCATTCATTCATTCATTCATTCATTCATTCATTCATTCATTCATCTAAACCAAAAGAATCTTTAGGTTTTAGACGCACTTTGTTGTGCCTAAGTTTATGTTTGTTTGTCATTCAATCCGTTGTAGCACAGAGTGCAACGGAAATGTCAGCTCGCTTGGCAGGTTTGGGACTCAGTACTTTGAATAATCGCTTCAAAGCGTTATCGTTTGCTTCACAAACCAAGTTTATAAACAACTTTCATGCGACAGACAATAGTATTTTGAGTGCCTTGAATAATCCATAGAAAACCGCCTTTCAAGCGTGGAAAAATTGGGCAGAAGGACTCACAGGGACTCAACTGCCTGGAGCTCCAACAGCAACATTCACGTTTAATCGTTATTATTACGGTACCGCCGATCCCTCTCGCGTCACACATTCCGAAATCGGAGAATTTCCGTTACCTTCAAATCCTTATACTTCGTTAGCTCCTGCAATCATGATAAGCGGTGGGCACGGGCAAAAAAATTTAGACTATTTAGCGGCATTAGGTTGGGTTGTCAATATTGTAAAAATATGGCCGAATGGCGTTAGAGCAGGTAACATTCCAAAGCATACAGCTAAATCAAAAAATGGTACTCCTGATAGTAGTGGAATTCCACAAAGTGGACAATCGTGGTTCCCTTCGAGTTGGAATGCTACGGATATTCAAGCCGCAGGAGCTTTTGTTCTCTCCAACAATCGAGCCGCTTGGACATCACTTGCTACAGGAGGCATGATTTCTGATAGATACAAAGGTGTTAAAGTAATTCTCTTAAAAACAACTGGA
>JBDLWG010000011.1:0-10800 GCA_039804385.1 Bacteroidota bacterium | reverse complement strand
TTGGAAAATCTTTATTGGTTTCAACGCTCAAAGAGTTGTTTGAAGGCAATCAAATTTTGTTTCAAGACTTGTGGATTGAACCGCATTGGGATTGGGCTCAATAAAATCCTGTGGTGCACATTTCGTTTGCAGAATGGGATTTTGAGGAATTGGGACTCTCCTTAGCAATTTCTAATGCCTTGAACAGTATTGCAGAATCAAAAGGTATCACTTTGACTGAAAAAACAGTCAAAATGCAATTCCGCGAATTACTCAATGCGGTGCATCGGCAAGCGGGACAAGTTGTTTTGTTGATTGATGAATATGATAAACCGATCGTTCATTATCTTGAAGACAATCATCTTAAAAAAGCAATTGCGAATCGAAAAATTTTTAAAAACTTTTATTCCGTCCTCAAAGATGCGGGTAAAATTTTAAAATTTGTGTTCATCACAGGCGTTTCCAAGTTTACCAAAGTATCGATTTTTTCGGATTTGAATCACTTATCAGACCTATCAATTGATAGTGATTATGCTGCTTTAACAGGTTATACACAGCAAGAATTAGAATTTTATTTTGAAGATCATTTAAAAATCGTTGAAAATGAATTGAATATAAATCGAGAAACGCTTTTACGCCAGATGAAACGTTGGTATGATGGTTATACTTGGGATGGCAAAACGCATATTTACAATCCTTTCGGCACGATTACGTTTTTGCAAAAGCGGGCTTTCGGCAATTATTGGTTTGCAACAGGTACGCCTACCTTTTTGTTGGAACAAATGAAAAAACAAGGTCAATTTAAAATAGGAAATATAAAAGTCAATTCTGATTTTTTTGAAAAATATGATTTGGAAAATATAGAAATAAACCAACTTTTATTTCAAACAGGTTATTTAACGGTTCAAAAAAGAGACCCCTTAACGGATGAATATTGGTTAGACATACCCAATCAAGAAGTTCGTAATAGCTTGTATAAATTTTTAATGACCGAATTGACGCGCCGTTCGCAACGCCCAAACTCTGGGATGACGATTGACGATTTAAAATATGCGTTTGAAACCAACCGATTGCCGCGAGTACGCGTGATTATTGATTCGTATTTGAGCGAATTGCCTGAAGCGGTTTTTCGGCACTCCTCCGAAGGGTTGTATCATGGTTTGATTCATATTATTTTTAAATATTTGGGTTTATTCATTCAAAGCGAAGTGCATTCGGCATATGGGCGGGCGGATGCAGTGGTGCAAACGGATACTCATATTTTTATTTTTGAATTTAAATGGAACGAATCGGCGGCTATTGCCTTACAGCAAATTCAAGAAAAAGGTTATATGAACCCTTATCGCGCTTCGGGCAAACAACTGATAGGGATTGGTGTCAATTTTTCAGACCCAAAACGAATGATTGAAGATTGGAAAACCGAGCTTTTATAAATTATTGGAAAATAGATTTGTAAATTAATTCGAGCAGAACTTGCGTCAAGTTTCAAACTTGACGCAAATTGATTTCATAACTGACATAAGAGATGCATAAGATAGGTTTCACTATTTCATTCCTGTTTCAAATACAGGGGTGGAACCTGTTCTGTAAGCCAAACGCCATTAGCAGATACCCAAAAAACATATCCATCCGCCACCATTTGACTTGCCAAAACGGTCAAAATCACAGGTGCGCCATGTCGCATCCCCACTTTTCGGGCGGTTTCGGTGTCCACTGACAAGTGAACGTGATGCCGATTGCCTTTTATAAGTCCTTGTTTTTCAATGCTTTGTAAATGATGCCGCGCTGTACCATGATATAAAACCGTAGGCGGCATGGCAGGTTCATAACCCAAATCAATCTCGACAGAATGTCCTTGATTCGCTCGAATCATGGTTTGAGCATCATTGAAAGCAAAGCGTTTTTTATCATTGTCTGCGACAACGATTTCCAAAACAGCCCTTTCCATGTGGGTTGCTTTCAACAATTCATCTACGCTAACCCAGCCCTTTTCATCCAAAGTCAATCCGACAGAGGCAGGGTCATGGCGCAAAATGTAGCTTAGTTTTTTACTGAAAGATTTTAGTTTATTTTTATCCATCATTTATAAATTAATGATTTCGAGCATCTTGTCCCCAAGCCAATTTTGCTCGAATCGTTTTCAAAAACGTATCGCCTTCCAATTGCACGAGTTTTATTTTAAAATCAGCCGTCGTAACCGCCAATTGTATATCTGAATGCACGGTTTCAAAACGCGAATCCAAGGTACATAGAAAATTTTCGGCACGCCCTTCTACTTCAAAACTAATGACCGAAGTATCCGACACAATCACAGGGCGCAGGTTCAAATTATGCGGCGCGACTGCCGTAATCACGAAATTATTGGAGGCTGGAAAAATAATAGGTCCCCCACAACTCAACGAATAACCTGTCGAACCAGTCGGTGTAGCGACTATCAACCCATCTGCCCAATAGGAATTGAGGTACGCGCCGTTGACAAACGCATGAATCGTAATCATGGAAGAGGTATCGCGTTTCAACAACGTAAAATCATTCAACGCAAACGGCGTTTCGCCAAAAATAGGCAAATTGGATTCTAATTTTAATAATTTGCGTTCCTCAATGGCATAATTTCCAATGAGTAACGCATCAATCGCTTCATTAATACGTTTTTTACCTACGGATGCCAAAAAACCCAATCGACCCAAATTGATGCCCAAAACAGGCACTTGCGTATCTCGCACTTCCGTAATCGCCGTCAAAACCGTCCCATCTCCACCCAAACTCAAGACAAAATCGATGGCATGAATCTTAAAATCAGCATACCCATCAAAAACACCAATGTTTTTTTTGAAATGAATTTTTGAACTAATTTGTTTCAAATAAGGCGCATAGACGTACAAATTGATGCCTTCCGCTTGGAGTCGGTCAAACAACATTTGGACGTATGGAATATCCGTATCATGTAAAACTTTGCTGAAAATAACGATTTGCATAAGTCCTATATATTTAAGTTTGAATTAGGATTTTTAAGATTGTAAGGATTATTAATTCTGGTAGTGGCATTCATGTAACGATTTTGAATAAAAAAATAATTGATAATCAATGATTTCGGTTTGAAATTTCATTACAACAATACCATATTAATCCTTGTAATCCTTACAATCCTAATTCAAAACGTTATTTAACTCAATGCGATTTGCACCACATCCAGCATTTTATCCACATAATGAAAATGGATGCCTTTGAGATACGCTGCCGTGATTTCTGCAATATCTTTTTGGTTTTCCCGACACAAAATAATATCGGTGCAACCTGCCCGTTTTGCCGCCAACACTTTTTCTTTGATGCCGCCAACAGGCAACACTTTTCCACGCAAGGTAATTTCACCTGTCATGGCTAAATGAGGCTTCACAGGCTGTTTTTTAAATGCGGAAACTAAGGCAGTCAACATCGTCACCCCCGCAGAAGGGCCATCTTTTGGAATCGCACCTTCAGGAACGTGTATATGTATATCTTTGTTTTCCAATAAGTTATCGTCAATACCCAATTCTTCAATGTGCGATTTGATAAAACTCAAAGCCGTTGTAGCCGATTCTTTCATCACCGCACCGAGATTGCCCGTCAAGGTCAAATTGCCCTTGCCTTTCGACAAACTGGTTTCGATAAACAAAATATCGCCGCCCACTTGCGTCCATGCCAAACCAATCGCTACGCCTGCAATCCCGTTATTTTCATAATTTTCTTTGGAAAAACGCACCGCACCCAAAATTTCTTTTAAATCGGATTTCATAATATTGGGGCGATATTTTTCTTCAAATGCCACTTTTTTCGCCACATACCGCATCACCGCCGCAAGCCGCCTATCCAAAGAACGCACGCCCGACTCCCGAGTATAGTCTTGAATGACTTGTGCAATCACATCATTCGTCAAGCGAATGTCTTTTTCTGCCAAACCATGTTCGATTCTGCGTTCTGGAACCAAATGTTGTTTGGCAATTTCGATTTTTTCCTCTACGGAATAACCCGCCAAACGAATGATTTCCATCCTATCCAACAACGCAGGTTGAATGGTTTCCAACGAATTAGCCGTAGCGATGAACAATACTTTCGATAAATCGTACTCCGTTTCCAAATAATTGTCGTAAAAAGTGCTATTTTGCTCAGGGTCAAGCACTTCTAAAAGCGCGGAAGATGGGTCTCCGCGAAAACTCGTACCGACTTTATCAATCTCATCCAAAATAAAAACGGGATTTGACGAACCCGCTTTGCGCATTGATTGCACAATCCGACCTGGCATTGCACCAATATACGTCTTGCGATGTCCGCGAATTTCCGATTCATCGTGCAAACCGCCCAATGACATTCGGATGAATTTTCGATGCAGCGCATTTGCCACCGACTTGCCCAAAGACGTTTTGCCCACTCCCGGCGGACCCACAAGCAACAAAATCGGCGCTTTCATATCGCCTTTGAGTTTCAAAACCGCGAGATGTTCCAAAATCCGCGATTTGACATCCTCCAAACCAAAATGATCTTGGTCTAACGTTTGTTGCACGGTTTTCAAATCAAAATTATCTTCCGTCACCTCATTCCAAGGTAGATCCAAGAGCGTTTCCAAATAATTTAACATAATCGAATATTCTGCTGCTTGTGCAGGCATTCGACGCACTTTCGTCAACTCTTTTTGAAATTGTTTGGCAACCGCTTCTGTCCATTTTTTCTTTTTACCGCGTTCCGCAAGCGCGTTCAACTCTTGTTCTTGCGAATTACCACCCAATTCTTCTTGAATCGTTTTCAATTGTTGATTGAGTAAATAATCCCGTTGTTGTTTATCGACCTCACCGCGCACTTTTTGTTCAATCTCGCCGCGCAATTCCAAATGTTGTAATTCTGAATCTAAATGTTGCAAAAGCGTGGTTGCTTTTTCCGCTAAATCATTGATTTCCAATATCTTTTGCTTAATCGGCGTTTTGACATTCATGTTCGACGTGATGAAATTCAACAGAAAAACATCATTATTAATATTGCGCAACATAACATTTGCCTCATTCGGTAAGTTCGGGGTTAACTCCACTACGCGCTGTGCTTTATCACGGATACTGGCAGTTAAAGCATTGAAATTCAATTCATTATCAGGGTCACGGGGTTCATATTCAAGGGGAAGAATCTCGGAAATCATGTACGGGTCATCCGAGATGACTTGCATACTGCGAAAGCGTTTGCGTCCTTGTAAAACGGCTGTTGTCGTGCCATCAGGCATTTTGAGCAGGCGTAAAATCCGCGCAATCGTTCCAACTTCAAACAAATCAGGAGCTGCAACCGAGTCATTATTACTATCACGTTGCGCCAAAACGCCAATTAATTTATGGCTATCAAATGCTTTTTGAACCGCCCGAATCGATTTTTCCCGCCCAACCGTAATCGGAATGATGACTCCTGGAAACAAAACCGTATTTTTTAAGGGCAAAATCGGCAAAACCATCGGATACGTTTCTTGCCGTTTCACATCATCATTATCCTCCTCAACAGACATCATGGGCGAACCCGTTGGAGCTTCATTCGCTTCTTGAGATAATGCCATGGTTTGCAAAAGTTCATCAAACATATTATGATAATTTAAAATATTTTAAAACTGCTGACAGTTTGTCAGTCCACTGGGTCGAAAAGTGCTTAGATAGTTTGCACAGGAGTAAGGCAAGGATTGTACCGACCCGAAAAAGATGCCAAAAAGACAGGCAGCGCACTCGTTGTAGTCGAAAAAAAATTCTTGACTACAATGAGTGGGCATCATTTTTTTTGGTCACACCTAACAAATCCCTTGCTTATATAGGCAAAGCGATTTAAAAACGTTCTTACAACTCAAGTATAAAGCCGCTGTATAATCTACAAAAAACAATATTGAAAAAGGGTAATTTTTTTATAAAAAATTGATTTACAATTATTTAAATAAACAATTTACCCTTTATATCTTAAAATAAGCTTTGCATTTTAAAACAAATAATTAGAATAACACCTCTACTTTTTTATTTTTTTATCTCCATAAACCATTGTTTTTTACCATGATGAAGTTCCCAATTGCTTTGTTCGCGCTGGTCGTGAGCCTTCTGGTCGTGTCTTGTAAAAAAGACAGCGTTCCCACTCCGTCAAAACCAACGGATGAGACCCTTTTGAAAGCCTTTTTTGATAAAAACGCGACTCCTGCCGAAACATTCACGTTGAATGCGGCAACAGGTGGTGTTTTGACTTCCTCCAAAGGGACTCAATTTGATTTTCCTGCAAATGCGTTGTTAGACGCTGCTGGTCAACCTGTGACGGGCAATGTGACGGTCCGTGTCAAGGAAATGTTCGCAGCAGCAGATATGTTGCTGAATGACAAACCAACTGGAACCGCCGACGGAAAAATGTTAATTTCGTTTGGCGAATTTAAGTTGGATGCGCGACAAGGCGAAAAAGTGTTGAAATTACGCGATACTTCTCGCGTAAAAGGTCAAGCTATTTTCAAACCACAAGTTGCTGGCATAGGGCGTGAAATTCCCATGTGGGATGGCGATTCTGCGGTGCAACAAACCAATAGTGGTTTGGATTACAATGCATTACAAGTTACAAAAACACTTTATGTAAAACGGGGTGTGGCATGGAATCAATTGCCGCAATTCGCTGTGGGCAACACAGGAACGGGTAAAATTGATTTTCCAATTGACAAATTGGGACAATGGCGCAATTGTGATGTTTTGATGTCGGATCCGCGTCCGAAAACGACGTTGATGTGTTATTTTGGAAGCCGATTTAATGTTGCAACGGGTGCGAGTTATCAAGGTTCAGAGCCAACGATGATTTTTTTCAAACCCAAAAATACGCCAACCCTTATCAAATTGTATAATGTGATTCAGAACCCGATTGCGGGCAAAGAAGGTTTTTACAGTTATCAAAACAGTATGCCTGTGGGTATGGAAGGCACTTTTTTGGCGATGAGCGTGATTGATGGCAAATATTATGCAGAAATGTTGGAAAATGCGATAGTGCCGACTCCTGTGGGCGGTGCTATTTTTGTCTCGCTGACGTTCAACCCGATTGAAAAAACAGAAGCTGCATTTTTGGCGATGATTCAATCGTTGAATACGAAATAATTTGAATTAGGATTTATGGGATTTTTAGGATTCTTAGGATTGATTTTTCCTAAAAAATCAATCCTAAGAATCCTAAAAATCCCATAAATCCTAATTCAAACATTGTATTAAAATAATACATTGATTCCAATTCTGACAGCCGCTTGTTTAGCACTCATGGCACTTAATGCTGTAATCATATTATCCGTAGAAGCAAATATATGAACCTTTTTAAAATTCATATTCGTCTGTAAACCAACGTTACTAAACGAATTATTGCGAATGCTATAACGCAAACCTACTTTCCAAATCGGCGTAATTTGTTTCATTCCAACCAATGCAATCCCATAATTGTTGATGCCGTGCAACGCATCAAAATAAAGATTCGTCCCAATTTCATAACCATTCGCAAAGCGATAAAACGCATTGGCAGTGATGCGAAAAGGCAATGCTTCCGTAGTTGCGTCTGTATTATTCGTCAAATGCAACACTTTTTTCAACGTATCTTTGAAAAAAGTGCTATTCAAACTGTCAAATTGAAAAAAAGCGTTGGTTTGCAAACCCGAATAAGTGGCTTGACCTGTGACCGAAGTATTATTCGCATTTTTCGACCAGCCAATGCTGCCCATATCTTCCAATCCAATCGAAACCGTCATTTTCTCATCCGCATAAGTCGCGCCCAAATCGACCGAAAAACCGCCATTGCCCGAAAAAAATCGACTCGAAGCGGACGTATTAGAAGTCATACCATAGGTTTTGACGATGTAATTGTTATTCATTTTCAACTGATAATGCGCTGTATCGGTCAAAAGCGTCCCATTACCAGTGGCGAAAAGTCCTGTCACCCCATTCAATTTTTTCAACCTTGCCCCAATCGTCCAATTTGGATGCACTTTATACGCCGCCGATAAACCCAATTCTGAGTAAATAGCCGCATACATATTACCTTGAATATCAATGGTTTGCCCTATAAATTGTGCGTTTCCTTTGCCCAATAATTGCAACAAATTTTGATTCGCCGCGATAGACACATAAGACCGCAAAGCGTGATGCACGCCGATTGCCCAATTGCCAAAACCTTTGCTAAAACCCACTGTCGGGATATTGAATCGAAGGTTCAATTCATTATTCGGCAACGCTAACGGCAAAATGTTTCTAAACGAAAGATAATTTCCACCTGTTATGGCAACTACCATTCGGCTAAATGAAAACGCATTATTATTGACATCTAAGTTTAAAGAAGGCAAATTCAAGCAATTGCGTTCCAAATGGAGTAAAGACGGATTCCCACCTGCTTGTTCATCGGCGATACTTTTGGAAAAAGACGGTGGTTTCGGGAGCAAAGTTGCTGCCTCTTGTGCGTGTAGTAGCGGTAGATGCGCTACGAAAAAAAATAGAGCTAATCGATTCAATAGTTGCTTCATCATTCAATGTTAAGTTTAAATAAGGCGCAATGTGACCCTTTATTTGGAAACAAGGCATGAACCCATGAATAATTTTAAGAATTCAAAGGTTTATTTTTCAAATAAAACCTTTGAATCTTAAAAAATCTTCCTTTAAAGCTCATTGATTAATGGGTTGACAATTGATAAAAGTCAATCAAAAATGGATTTATTGAGAAAAATAGTTTAGGATACAATTGGAACGCGGCTGACGCGGATAGGGCGGATTTTCGCGGATTTTTTTAGTTTAAAAAAATCCGCGAAAATCCGCCCTATCCGCGTCATCCGCGTTCCAATTGTATCACATATCACACTTACTTGACGCGATACCAAACTTGCGTCCGCCAAATTCCAGACCAATGATAACCGCGCACTTGTAAAACATCGGGTTTGCCCGATTCAAACCAAACGGTACAAGTGTATTCCTGTCCTTTTTCAGGGTCAAGGATTTTGCCGCCTTTCCATTCCGCGCCGTTTTTGCGCAAATTTCTAAGAATGGTCATCCCCAAAATCAATTGTCCTTTGCGATTATCGGTACATTTATCGCATTTTCGATTGGGGTCAGCGTCTGCGCGCAATAATTTAGCCACTTTACCATTGAAAACACCGCCAGATTCGGTGATGTCGATATAAGATTTGGCTTGACCAGTCGCATCATCAATGGTTTTCCAAGTGCCTACAGGCGATTGGGCATTTAAAAGCACCACCATAGTCATTTGGAGGGCGATTACAAACAATTTTTTCATACGATTACGTTTAAAAAAGGAATACAATTAAAAAACTTTCAAAGATAAAGATTGTTTTGTGTTTTCAATGAATACCCGAAATAATTAGGGGAAAATTTCATCAAAAAGGGGGCAGTGAGCGCGATTTGATGAAATATTTTGTGGTTAAGGTTGATGGATGTACGGATTTCACGGATTTTCACGGGATTTTTACGGATTTGGATTTCAAAAAATCCGTAAAAATCCCGTGAAAATCCGTACATCCATCCACACAAAAATTGTCAGAGAATCCAAAAAATAAAAATAAAATCGCGTTTACTGAAGGTTTTTCTTTTCCGTATTAATTACAAAAAAGGTTAAATGATTGAATATCAAAAGTTTATATTAAAAAATGGTTTGCGCGTCTTGGTGCATGTGGATACAAGTACACCGACTGCTGCTTTTAATTTGTTATATGATGTTGGTTCGCGGGACGAATCGCCTGATAAAACAGGGTTTGCGCACCTTTTTGAACATTTAATGTTTGGCGGTTCTAAACATATTAAAGATTTTGATACGCACATTCAACGCGCTGGAGGTGAAAACAACGCTTTTACCAATTCTGATATGACGAATTTCTATATGACAATGCCTGCTCAAAACCTTGAAACGGCATTTTGGATGGAATCCGACCGCATGTTGGCATTGACGATTCATAAAAAAGCATTGAATACGCAACGAAAAGTAGTGGTGGAGGAGTTCAAAGAGACCACTTTGGATGAACCGTATGGCGATGTTTGGCATCATCTCGGCGAAATGGCGTTTTCGACGCATCCGTATCGGTATCCGACGATTGGCAAAGAGCCTGCACACATCGAACAAGCGACTTTGGAAGATGTGAAGGATTTTTACAAGCGATTTTACACGCCTAACAATGCAATTTTGGTGATTGCGGGCAATGTAACGCTTGAAAACGTTCGTTTTTTAGCAGAAAAATGGTTTGGCGAGATTCCTGCGGGCGAAAAATATGTTCGCAATTTGCCTCAAGAACCGCCGCAAACAGCGCAAAAACGCAAAATTTTGAAGCAAGCGATTCCCGTTCCTGCGATTTACATGGCGTTTCATGCCCCTGCGCGGTTGGCGGCAGATTACCATGCGACCGATATGTTGACGGATGTTTTGAGTACGGGCAGTTCATCGCGGTTGTATCGGCGACTGCTGAAAGAGCAACGATTGTTCACGGAAATTGATTGTTATCAGACGGGAACGGCGGATGCAGGTTTATTGGTGGTGGAAGGGAAGCCCGCAGAAGGCGTTTCGTTGGAAAAAGCAGAAGCGGCGATTTGGGTCGAATTGGATTTATTGAAAACTGAGTTGGTGCAAAGTGTTGAGTTACAAAAGTTTAAACATAAATTGGAAAGCCAACAAACGTTTGGCGATATTGGTGCTTTGAATAAAGCAATGAATTTAGCCTATTTTGAATGGTTGGGCAATGCCGATTGGATTAATAATGAAATTGATGCCTATTTGAAAATAGAAGCCCTTGATATTCAAATGGTTGCGCAAAAATATTTGCATGAATGGAAT
>JBDLWG010000010.1:0-5292 GCA_039804385.1 Bacteroidota bacterium | reverse complement strand
TACGCACCTTTTAATTGGGTTTGTTGCTCGTTTTGCTACAAATGTTACGGTGCTACGCACCTTTTAATTGGGTTTGTTGCTCGTTTTGCTACAAATGTTACGGTGCTACGCACCTTTTTTATTCTTTGGGTAATGGATAGGGTTGGAACCTCGACGACCTTGATTTACCCAAAAATGAGCCACCGATTATCGCATCCTTAACGCCGTACTATATTTTTCAAAACCAATCAAATCTTTATAATTATTTTCCAAAATTAATTGCCCAATCATGTCCAAAATGCGTATTAAAATCACCTCGAATTGGAGCGTCTTGCGCGGGAAATAAATTTCCCGACTACCATACTTGTTTTTGCGTCTTAATGAATAGGTAAAATCTTTTGCCTTGTTTTTGCGTTTATAGGAGCAAGAATGAATTATCAAACCGTAATAAATATGAAAAAGATTTTAATAATCATTTTGACGCTTTCGATGGTTGCGACGCGTTTAACTGCGTCTTATTTGCTTATCCCGATGGATGACAAACAAAAACAACATTTAAAAGCCTATGGCATTGCGTATTGGGTGTTGCAAAAGGGCATTGAATCGCATTGGTTGCTCAATTATCGGGGCGGCAGTTTTGCGTTTCCGCATACGGCATCGTTTGAAAAGGAGTGTAATGCGCGCCGTGTCACCTATGAAGTGATTCCAGATGCGGCATTTGCGGAAATTCAACGCGAAATCGGGCATCCCGAAGCCAATATGGATGATATGAAACTCGAAGTCGCGCCTAAAATTGCCGTTTATACGCCTGATGTGAGTCAGCGCGGGCAAAAAGTGCAACCTTGGGATGATGCCGTGACGATGGTTTTAACGTATGCGGAAATTCCTTATAAAGTCGTCTATGACCGCGAAGTGGTGGAGGGTAAATTAGCCGATTTCGATTGGTTGCACTTGCACCATGAAGATTTTACTGGTCAATATGGGCGTTTTTACAAAAGTTACAGCCATGCGGCATGGTATCGGGAGAATCAACGCAAAGCGGAAGAATTATCGCGCAGTTTGGGTTTCAATAAGGTGTCTCAATGCAAATTGGCAGTCGCTAAAAAGATTCGAGAATACGTTGCAGGTGGCGGATTTATGTTTGCAATGTGTTCAGCCACAGATAGTTATGATATTGCATTGGCGGCGGATGGACTTGATATTTGTGCGCAAATCTATGACGGAGACCCGTCTGACCCGAGTGCGCAATCAAAATTGGATTTTTCAAAAACCTTTGCATTTCACAATTTTGACTTGATTCGAGACCCGACTGAATATGAATTTTCAACCATTGACCATAATTACGGACGCACGATTCCTGCGGAACAAGATTATTTTACCTTGTTTGATTTTTCTGCGAAATGGGATCCTGTGCCAACGATGTTGACGCAAAATCATACGCGGACGGTGAAAGGTTTTATGGGTCAAACGACGGCTTTTTTGAAAAAATACATCAAATCGGATGCATTGATTTTGGGCGAAGCGAAGGCATTAGGCGAAGCGCGCTACATTCATGGGACGGCGGGACAAGGTTTTTGGACGTTTTACGGCGGACATGACCCCGAAGATTATCGGCATTTCGTGGAAGACCCTGAAACCGATTTGAGTTTGCATCCCAATTCGCCCGGCTATCGGTTGATTTTAAATAATATATTATTCCCAGCCGCGAAAAAGAAAAATCGCAAAACGTAAAAGGGTTTGAATTAGGATTTGCAGGATTCGTTGGATGATTAGGATTGATTTCAATCCTAATCATCCAACGAATCCAACAAATCCTAATTCAAACTATTACCAAATTTTAGTCCTATCCTGTTCTTTTTTCCACATTTTATCGCCTTCTTTAACACCAAATGCCGAATAAAATTCCGGCATATGCGTTATCGGACCATTACAACGAAAAATACCAGGCGAATGTGGGTCTGACATCACGCGCTGCATCAATGCTTCATCGCGCATATTCACCCGCCAAACCTGCGCCCAAGACAAGAAAAAACGTTGGTCAGGCGTAAAACCATCTATTTTTTGATTGGATTTGCCTTGTTTGGTAAACGTTTTAAACGCTTCATATGCCAAATTAATGCCACCCAAATCGGCTAAATTCTCGCCCAAAGTCAATTTTCCATTCACTTTTACAGTGTCCAATACGCGATAATTGCTATATTGGTTTTCAATGGTTTTGGCTTTTGCGTCGAATTTCTCGCCATCTTCCTTCGTCCACCAGTCTTTCAAATTGCCTTCAGCATCATATTGACGACCTTCATCATCAAAACCATGCGTCATTTCATGTCCAATGACCGCGCCAATCCCGCCATAATTCATAGCATCATCCGCCGCATTGTCGAAAAAAGGAAATTGCAAAATGCCCGCAGGAAACACAATTTCATTCAAAGTCGGATTATAATACGCATTGACCGTCGGCGGAGTCATGTGCCAGCGCGTTCTATCAACGGGTTTGCCAATGCGTGAGACCATATCTTTGTAAGCGAAATCATTGGTAGCCAATAAGTTAGCCCAATAATTGTTTCTAACAATTTGAAGTTTAGACAAATCTTGCCATTTATCGGGATAACCGATTTTACGCATAAACGTCCCCAATTTGCCCAATGCTTTTTGTTTGGTAACAGGACTCATCCAATCCAAATTTTGAATTCTTTTTTGATACGTAAGCGAAAGATTTTCAACGAGTTGTGTCATTCGTTGCTTGGCTTCTGGGGTAAAATGTTTGGTTACATAAAGTTGCCCCACCAAATCGCCTAAGGCGCGGTCGGTCAATAAAGCCACTCGTTTCCAACGCGGTTGTTGTTGTTTTTGCCCCGTAAGATTTTTAGAAAAATTAAAATTTTCTTGGACAAACGCCGTACCGAGAAATCCCATCGCTTCCTTGATGATGCACCATTTGAGGTAAATTTTCCATTGGTCTAATTTTTCCTTGCGCAATAATTCATCCATAGCAGTTACAAATTTGGGTTGTTGCACAATCAACGTATCGTATTGAATCGTCATGGTTTTCAACATTTGACCCCAATCAATCAAGGGCGATAATTGATGTATCTCCTTGATAGTCATTTTGTTATACAATTTTTGGGGGTCGCGCATTTCCGTCCGCGTCATGGAAGCGGTTGCCAAAGCCAGCTCGAAACGCATGACATCATCCCGATATTTTTCCGCCGTAGCCTGTTTTTCGCCTAATAATTTAAAAACATTGACAATATGTACTTTGTACGCGTCTCTGATTTTCGTGGTGCGGGCATCCGTTTTGAAAAAATAATCGCGGTCTGGCAAGTGCGTACCGCCTTGCGCCAAATAAGGAACAAATTGTGTACTAATTTTCTCATCATTATTCGCGTACAACGTAAACAAGGCATTGATGCCTTCCACCTGCATCTTCCCAATCTCGTCCAACAAGCCTTTCATCGAAGCAATTTTATCAACGCGGTCGAAATAAGGTTGAACAGGAGTCAAACCTGCTTTTTCAATCGCCAACGTATCCATTCCCGCAGCATAAAAATCACCTACTTTTTGGTTTAAACTGCCTTTTTCACTTGTTTTGGCGGCGGCTTCTTCCAAAATCGCTTTCAAAGCCTGCTGATTGAAGTCACGCAAGGCTGGAAAACTGCCCCAAACGCTTTCCGTAGGTGGAATCGGCGTATTTTTGAGCCAAGTGCCATTGGCATATTGGTAAAAATCATCCCCTGGTTTCACGGATAAATCCATGTTCGCAGGGTCAATAAACTTTTGTTTACCCGCAGGCGTAACAAGGTCGGGTAAAACGGCAGTAGCCACTTGATTGCCCGTTTTAGGATGGCAAGCCCAAATCGCGAACACGCTTAGAGCCGTTATTGCATAAATTGGTTTCATATTCAAACAAATGAAGTTTAGTTTAAAAAAACAAAAGTACGCAAGTGGTCATAAGTACCCAACAAAAAGGGATTCATTTAGCGAAAAAAGATTTTAAGGTGTTTTCAAAGTAGTCATAAGTGGTTCATTGACAACAACGTTTGGAGGATTCAGTAATTTCCGTTTTGGAAAAGGTTTGAAATAGGATGCTGATGATTGGAAGGATTACAAGGATATTTTGTTTGAACCGACATTCCGCACCTTAATTTTTGATTTCAATGAATTAAAATTTTAATGAAAAATTCAAATTTCGTTCTAAAAAACTTTCGCAAAGTGTCTTTTTAACAAAATTTGTTTTAAAAATATCAAAAAGGCATTTTTCAAAAAGGAAAAATTTTCAATTTTTCCTTTTTGAAAAATGCCTTTTTGATATTTTTAAAACAAATTTTGTTAAAAAGACACTTTGCGAAAGTTGGGTGCGTCAAGTTTGAAACTTGACGCACCTTGGTTTTTAAAATTGAAAACCGTTGATAATTATCTCCACCGAAAGGATTGATTATCTATCGCTCGCATCGTACAAAGAATCCCGTCCAAATGGTCGCATTCATGTTGTAATAATTCTGCTAAATCATCCGTCATATGCCAAGATTGGGGTTGCCAATTTTCATCTAAATAATTTATAGTCAATGATTTATGTCTTTTTACATTGACTAATAAATTGGGGAAACTCATGCAATCATCCCAAATTTCAAACATTTCAGAACTTAAATCCGTCAAAACAGGGTTGATAAAAACAATCGGTTTATGGATATTCATGTAAACCAATCGCTTCATAATGCCCAATTGCGGCGCGGCAATCGCCCGCCCAAAATGATATTGAGCGCGAATCGCTTCCATCACTTCATGCAAATCCTGCGTCCAAGCGGCTACCAATGGCAATTCCGCTTGCGTAATCGGCGCACACGTTTCGTATAAACGCGCATCGCCTAACAATAACATATCGTTTAAATTTTTCATTTAAAATAGTTTAAAATACGCCTTTAAAATTCAAAAAAAGAGCACCTTCGCCTTTATGATTCCAATTATATTCGATTTGATAGACCAAATTATAATATAAAACAAAATTCAATGCCACACCCGTCCCATATAACCATTGATTTGCAAAGGGATTTGCCGCCGTTTGAAATGGGTCATTCACTCTTCCAATATCACCACCGACTGCGGTATAAACTTGAATCGGCAAGGTTCGGAAAGAAGTCATTGGAATCAGTTGCGTTAATGGAAATTCTTTATCAAACAATTTGTAATGCAACACGTTTTTCAAAACGCCAAAATCTTTCCCATCCACCACATAATATTGATAGCCGCGCACCACATCGGACCCATAACCAAGGGCACGACTGAAATTATAAGGCTGTTTTGCCGACATTAAATTCG
>JBDLWG010000009.1:0-3704 GCA_039804385.1 Bacteroidota bacterium | reverse complement strand
GGCGTTGGACGGTCTTTGGAAGTCGGGTTTAATACATTGGCATCCAACATATAATTTAAAAACTGACTAATATGTTCACTATTGACCTTGCTGCCATAAGTGACGTAATTGAATTGTTGTTTTTTAGACATATAAAAAATTATAATTTTTGAATCATTTTAGCTTTGCGTCCTGGCAAAGCCGCAAAAGAAGCGTCTTCCACCGCCAAACCACTCTCCGTAATCACCCACAACAGGGGAAAACGCGCCGTGACCGTCGGAATCGACGCATAACCATCCGTAAAATAGACCAACGCATCATATTCATGTTGGTTTCCATAGGCAATTGGCGGGTCGAAGTACGTACCGCCGCGCCCCGTGATAAATTGGGGCGGCACGCCTTTGTAAGGATACGGCGGCTGAATTTCGGTATCACATTCAATAACATCTATATCTGAACCCGTCCGCCAAAGGTGATAGATTTCAGAAAAAAATAATTCAATATCGCCAATACCGACACTACCAGACGTATCAATCGCCACTAAAAGGCGTTGTCGCCGTTTGATTTTGATGCCTGGCACCGTTCCAAATCGTTTGGAAGCGCGTTTCAAGGTGTTTTTAATATAGGTGCGTTTACTACTTTCCGTGAAAATCTTGAGGACAGACCGCCATTCGACCAATGGTTGCGGCTTGTGCAGGATATTTTTGAGGTATTCTTGAACCCCACCCGGCATACTACCCCAACTTTTGATAGGTGTTTTATGGTGACTAATCCGAATTAAATTTTCTATTTGCGCTTCTAAAACGCCTTTATCCAAATTATCTTTGGTGTAAATCTCGCCCCACAATTCATGTCGCTCCATGCCATGCGATTGTTTGCCAATCGATGCCAAATTTTGACCTGCTTGCGATTTTGGATCACCATTGTTTTGTAACGTTTTTAAGGCTTCATAATAATAAAAATAGGTTTGGTCTTTTTCCAAATTTAATTCTGGAAACGTTTCTAAAAAAATAGATTGTTCGGGCAATTGCGCCCTATCAATGTATTGATTCACGACCAAATCCATCGCAATATTCAATAAATGCCTATCCGCATTGGGTTCATCGACCAATAAATGTTTGAAAACAAGGTGCAACACTTCATGTTTCAACACGCCGTAACGATGTTGCGGCAGCACCAATACTTTAGTCCAAAAATCGGAATTAATGTATAAAACAAAATTTTTATATTTTAACCCAACCGCCAAGGTTTCCAATGGAGACGGCGGGTCAACGACTTCCTTGTTTAAACAGGCAAAAAAATGAGCGTAAAATGGCTCTTTGAGCAATAAAGCAATGCTCGTTTTGGTGACTTCTTCTAAAACTTGATGATGAAGGTGCATGATTATGATTTCAATTTATGCTCAAAGATAGCTCTTTTAGACACGGCACCAAGCAAAAAAACACTTTTTTTAAGGACTTCTATAACTTTTTTTGGGCTATTTGACCCAACAATCATTGCAAAAAAGGCTTCGCAACTGGGCAATTAGGAATGTTAAAAAAATAAAGTATCATAGTATAAGTGGTTCCTGTTAAATAATTGACAACAACGTTTGGAGGGTTTTAAACCCTCCAAACGTTATACTATACATTTCCTAAATGATTTGTGAATCAATTCGAGCATAACTTGCGTCAAGTTTGAAACTTGACGCAAGTTTATTTCACAAATCGCATAAGATATGTATATATTGAAAATCAATCTTTTAGTCAGCATTTTGGGGGTCGATTTTTTAATTTTAACGACTTATCCTAATTTTAAACCTAAAACCAATGCCCAAGTCACCAAAAAGCTGATAATCATCGACGCATTCACCAATAAACCTGCAATGCGACTATCATATTGAAATTCATCAGAGAACGGCATGATGGTTAAACCTACTGGTAATAAGACACAAACAATTAATACACTGCGTTCTACACTTGGCAACATGAAATTATATAATAAAAAAGCGACTGTCAATCCTGTGGCATAGCGAATCATCAAAACTTTGCTTACGGCTTTTAATTGCTGTTTTTCAAAAACAAAGTTTAAATAAATGCCCATTAAAATTAAAACAACGGGTTTATTTGCCTTGCCTAATACATCTAAAAAATCAATACAAATTTTAGGAATTGGAATGGATAAAGCATTGATTATCAAACCAATCAACATGGCTTGCAAGGGACGTAATTGCATTACTTTTTTTAAAACAGTCATCACATGGGTTTGACCCGAAAGCGCAAAATAGCTGCCGATAGGATACACGAGCGCGAAAACGACAATGGTATTGCCCAAATCGAATAGGACGGCATACGTCAACGCATCGCGCCCCCAAATGCCTTCCACAATCGGAAAACCAAACATCACGGTATTCAATCCGCCCGCGCCCATCGTGAGGATGCCGCGCAACGCATTCGGATACGTCTTGAACGCAAACCAAGCAATCGTCAACATCGTGCTACCAAAGCCAATTGCCAACCCAGTGCGGGTGAAAAGATGGGGTTCAAAATGAACTTGCATGAATAAAAGCAACACCAATGCAGGAAAAGAGGTCTGCATCATGAATTTAGAAAGGGTTTTGCCATCCTGTTCCGTAATAAGTCCGCCTTTTTTGAGCGCGTACCCAAAGGCGATAAAGGCAAATGTGAGTAGAAAGGTACTATTGGTTGGATTCATATGATGATTTTGAAACAAAAGAGGGCAACAATCCACAAAAGGATTAAGCAAATAGGTTTTGTTTTGAAAAGAGCCAAAAAACTATAACAAAATGCCCCTGCGTTTACAGATAACCTCAAATTCTTTATCGTTTACAACTTGGATAATCGGAAAATCAATTCGTTTCAGCACCTCGAAATGTTTATCATTCGTCACTAAATAATCAACATTGGATGCAACTGCGCAATCAGCAAATTTTTCATCATCTTGATCTACAGGTATCAAGCGAAAATAGTAGCTTTTTAACTGATAATGTACATTGGGTAATGCAGTCAGTGCGTCTAAAAAAAGCGTCGCAATGGCTTCACCATATTGTGCTCCTAAAATTTCCTCATATTCATCTAAAATGTCTGTGGTCACACAAAGTGTAAGAAGTTCATACTCAATCGCTTTGCGAATCCAATAACAAGAGGAAGTGGGTTTAATCATGCTAAAAACAATATTCGTATCCAGAACAACTTTCATAGGGATTTCAAATCAGAATTGGTTTTTAAAGGAGGATTGATAGGCTTTGAGGAGTCGATAGGTAATATTTCACTTATCGAAGTCGGCTGCGGCACGACAACGATGACCTTATTCGCATCTACAAGAATGACATCAGGATTCACTCTATTCGCTTCCGAAGAAGCCTCTGGTGGAGCCAAAGGTACGACAACAATTTCAAACGACTGCCCTGTAGCTTTGCGTCGATAAGGCGTGCGCCAATGTTCGGATAACGCTTTTTCAACATATGCATCCGTTATATTTCGTTCTTTGGCAGCTTTTTCAACGGCTTCATCTAACAATTTAAATTTGAAAGAGATAAGTAATTGTCTTAAAGACTTTATTTGAGGTGCCGTTAATCCTCCTGCAAATAATTTTAAAATTTCAACTTGTGCCTCGTTTAAAGGCATTTGCGTAAAAGATGACATAGATTTATAGAATTTGTTACAAAGATAATCGTTTTTTTCAAAAAAGCCATTTTATTAGGGTCGTTCTCAGAAAAAAAGGAA
>JBDLWG010000008.1:0-16672 GCA_039804385.1 Bacteroidota bacterium | reverse complement strand
CGCCCGTGAGGACTGCGACAACGGGATTTCGGAATTCCCGATTTCGGATTGCGGAATGATAAAGTGTTGATTCTCAATAATTTATACTTTTTTGTCATTCCGTAGGAACCTTTTGTGTTTCTGTTTTTGTCATTCCGTAGGAACCTTTTGCATTTCTGTTTTTGTCATTCCGCAGGAATCTTTTGCAGTTTAAAAGTTTCCTACGGAATGACAAAATCGCGCCCGTGAGGACTGCGACAACGGGATTTCGGAATTCCCGATTTCGGATTGCGGAATGATAAAGCGTTGATTCTCAATGATTTCCAATTTTAGGTCGTATCGAAAGCGAATGGAGGGTTTCAAACCCTCCATTCGCTGTTGGAGCGTTTTGATTTCAAATAATAAAATAAATTATTTGTAAAACATTGATTATCAATGAATCCGCAATTCGAAATCTACAATCCGCAATCGCCCGTCAGGTCCCATTTTAGGGAGGACTGCGACTCAAGCAAAAAGGTCATCATTGTTTAAATGATGACCTTTTGTTGTTTATGGAATCAATTGTAAATGAATCCTTTATAAATAATTATAAAACTAAAGTGGAGCGTTTCTCAACGCTTGGATTTCGCTTACCGTTAATCCTGTAATTTTTGAAATAAAAGCATCCGATGCGCCTTCTAAAAGAGCATTTGTTGCAATTTCAACATCTCTTTCTTTTTGGGCGGCTTCTTTGTAAGCAATTTTCGCACTTTCGGCTGCATGGCGATTTTTGCTTTCGGTGCGTTCTTCAGGCGTAAGGTGTTCAAAATCAATGAGTTCCGACACTTTTTTAACCCCATGATTTTTCAAATTAATGTCGGGACTTTCTGGATTTTTGATCGATTCTTTCACTAAATTCAACCAATCGGAATACGCTTCAGGCGTAGCCGTTTGAATGTAATGGTGATTTAGAAAAATCAATTTATGTCCAAAAACGTCCACCTCCTTTCCATACATATCAAACAAATTGCTATGATGAAAAAGAACGTCTTTTTCAATCGCATTTCCGTTGCGTTCTTTGGCAACGTACTTCCCCGTACACACGACAATCGTGTAAACGACCTTCGTTGCTTTATATTCTTTGGAACTGCGCTGTAATTCCGTGATTGCCATATTGTGATAGAGCAAAAAACGGTCAAAGTTGTAGTCATAATCCACTTTTTGGATTTCCACAATGACCCGTTTATCTTTGCTTTGTGCGAAGACATCGTATTTGAAATCAATATACGAGATTTTCATGGGAAAACGCTTTTCCGTTTCGACCTTATCGGGGATAAACGTGACTCCAAACAAATCTTTCACCAAGCATTGCAAGACGAATTTATCGGTGAATGCTTTCTTAAAAATAACTTCATTATCTAAGTTTCCCAGCATGATTCAATGATTTTAGGTTTAACTTAGGACAAAGATACTGTTTTTCGGGGATTTTTTTACAAAAAAGAAAGGATTTAATGGGGTGGTTTCAAAAAAAAATCGTTATCTTTGCATCCCCAAAGGATTCAATGGTAATCGTGCCACTAAGTACAGGGCAAATAGCGAATAGGAACGTTTTCGTTCCAAAAAAAATTGGTGTTGAAATGCTTACAGATACAAAACGCACCCTTATTTAAAAAATAAGGGTGCGTTCTTTTAACTTTTTTTAAATTATTTTGTAAAATGAATCGGTCAAAAATCAACTGATTTTTAACGAATTGTATTTTAGTTATCTAAGAGCCGCTTCCAATTTTAGTGAGGACTTGCGACACAAAAAAGGTCATCGTTCAAACGATGACCTTTTTTGTTTATAACTAATTGTAAATCAATGGTTTAGATTTTTTTTGAACGCATCAGAGATGCTCAAAAACGTCTTCCAACGAAATCACTAAATTGGGTAAAATCGGCGTTTGAATAAAATCTTCATCAGTGAGTGGTTGCGTTGTGAAAAATTTGCCATCTACCCCTAATCGATATTGTAAAAGATTCTTGTCTGCTAAATTGACCAACCAATATTCCAAAACGCCTGCTGCTTCATAAATCGCATATTTGGTTTTCATTTCTTTCTTCGTATTGCCAGGCGATAGAATTTCAATAATCAAATCGGGCGCACCATTACAACCCGCATCATCTAATTTATTCGGGTCGCAAATGACACAAATATCGGGTTGCACGACGGAAATAATCATTTGCTGTGTCGTCGAATCCTCCCAAACCAACCGCACATCCAAAGGTGCATGATACACTTCACACGGTTGCCGCCACAAATGCTGGCTTATCGGCGTAAACAATCGGCGACTGATCAATTGATGTTTGCGCGAAGGTGCAGCCATTTTTACCAGTTTACCTCGCAACAACTCTACTGATTCAGAGAATTTCCACGATAAGTAATCGGCATAAGTGTAAGTGCTATTTAAATTTAATTGCTCAATAGAAGTTACCACAGTATTTTATTTTGATAAATGAACAATTGTTTTTCAAAAAAATATTTTGTATTGTTTTTCTAACAGAAAAGAGGCTACGTTGGAAAACACGTTTGCAAAGATAACTTTTTTTATGGACTTGCCTAAAATTTTAAGATAATTTTTCTAATAAGGTCGGGAAGTTGCAACTTCGCCGACCTTTCGTTTGGAGTAATGGTTCCTTTTTTCAAAAAAGAAATGATTTTATTGGGTATTTTCAAAAGAAAGGCTTATCTTATCTTTGCAGCAGCAAGTAAAGATTGCAATTCGGGTCTAAATAGTCATAAAAAAAACTTACCCCTGTGACCAAGAGTAAGTTTGGAATAAATCAACATCTGAGTATAGTAACCGATAAATTAAAAAGAATCAAATAATCTGAGTTTAAATGCTGAATATCAATGGATTAGATGTGAACGATTAATCGAAAGATTGATTTTTTTGAGACGCTGCATTTGCCAATGCTTGATACTCTAATGGAGTCAATCCATCTAAACAAAATTGAAGTGGATTCACTGGAATCCCATTTAAATGCACTTCATAATGACAATGCGGGCCTGTTGACGCACCTGTACTGCCGACCAAGCCAATCGGTTCTCCTTTTTTGATTTTCTGCCCAACTTTGACCGTCATCCGAGACATATGTGCATATAACGTCACATAACCGTAGCCATGACTGATGCGCACACAGTTCCCATAGCCGCCGTCATGTCCTGCGGCAATGATTTCGCCATCGGCAGCTGCCTGAATCGGCGTACCCGAACTGGCAGAAAAATCCATGCCTTTGTGCAACTTCATTGTTTTATGAATTGGGTGAAAACGCATCCCGAAACCCGATAAAGCGGTCAAATTGGTACTCAATTGATCCTCACGGACGGGTTTGATACTCGGGAGTGAAGCCCACATTTTATCTTTTTCGCGGGCGAGTCGCTGTAAAGTATCCAAAGATTTGGATTGTTGCGCAATCAAACGGCTCAATTGTTCGATGCGTTCTTGGGCAGAAACGATGATATTGGCACTCGCATATTTTTGCAGACCAGTAAAACGGTCATGCCCGCCTGTGCCGCCCGCCTCCGTGCTCAACGGTTCCATCATAAACATACGGCGATAAATGCCCGAATCGCGTTGTTGCACGCTGGACAAAGCGTGTTCCATCATGGAAAGATGCTTGTCGAGGGCGGAATATTTCAATTCAAGTTGTTGGATTTCGCCTAAGAGCGTTTTTTCTCTTGGAGACGGGAAAATTTTATAGGCAATAGACAAGACAATCAAGGTTGTCACGGTTGCACCCGATAACCAACCAAAGATTTTGACCATCCGTTCTTTGACTGTAACGACAACCCGTTCATATCGAAGGGTTTGGTTATTATAAACAAATTTTTCTTTTGCCATAGAGTTTTAAATTAAACACCGAAAAACAGGTGAAAACAGTAAGGTTTTTGCATTACTTTTGCACCGCTTTTCCAGAGTGGTTGATAGTGTCTTCGGACCCTTGCGGAGAAGTCACATCAAAGTTAGAAAATATTTTTCATTTCCAAAGGTTCTGGCATGTAAAAACATTGTTTTTTAACATTTTAGCCTAAAAAAACGTTTGGTAGAAGGCTTTTCAGCTGATTTGGATTGTTTTCAAAATCATGCAAAAGGACTTCCTATTACACAGCTCTTTCCAAAGCTGTATATTGATATTATTTAAATTTTGAATGTGCTACTATTTGTTGGGTTGTTGCGAGTTGGATTCAGAATGGGAATTGTAAAATATTTATCAGATATAAAATATTGATTATCAAGAATTTGTAGATTTGACATCATAACTTGGGGCAAATATACGTATTTATTTGGTTTCTGTATCGCAAATTAAAAATAGTTGCTTATCCTTTTTAGACGATTAAAAAATCAAAAAGCGCACAAAATAATTTTGTGTTTTAAAAAAAATTAAAATCACCTTATTTCATATGAAATCATCGGAAGTTAGACAAAAATTTTTGGATTTTTTCCAATCCAAACAACATAAAATTGTACCAAGTGCGCCCCTCATCAATCGGGATGACCCGACTTTGATGTTTAGCAATTCTGGTATGGTGCAATTCAAAGATTATTTTTTGGGTAATAAAGCACCGATTGCGCGGCGCATTGCGGACACGCAAAAGTGCCTGCGGGTGAGTGGCAAGCATAATGATTTGGAGGATGTTGGTTTTGATGGCACGCACCACACATTGTTTGAAATGTTGGGCAATTGGTCTTTTGGCGATTATTTCAAAACGGAGGCGATTGCATGGTCTTGGGAATTGTTAACGGAGGTTTATAAATTGCCGAAAGATAGGCTTTATGCAACGGTTTTTGGCGGCGATACCGAAGAAAAATTGGCTTCTGACGAAGAAGCGAAAAATATTTGGTTGAAATACCTGCCAGAAAACCATATTTTGTATGGTAATAAAAAAGATAATTTTTGGGAAATGGGTGCGCAAGGACCTTGTGGACCTTGTTCCGAAATCCACATTGATTTGCGCACCGATGCAGAACGCGCTGAAATTAAAGGAGAAGATTTGGTCAATCAAGATCATCCGCGTGTGGTCGAGATTTGGAATAACGTTTTTATGCAATTTGAACGCCGCGCTGATAAATCCTTAATTCCGCTTCCATCGAAACATGTGGATACAGGAATGGGTTTTGAACGGTTGTGTATGGCGTTGCAAGGAAAATTATATACGTATGATACGGATGTGTTTACGCCGTTTATCCAATTGGTTGAAAAAATCACAAACCTTTCATATACAGGGAGTTATGATAAAAATGCCAAAAAAGATGTGGCGTTTCGGGTGATTGTGGATCACATTCGGGCGGTTGCGTTTGCGATTGCAGATGGGCAAATGCCTATGAATACAGGAGCAGGTTACGTGATTCGGCGGATTTTGCGGCGGGCGGTGCGTTATTATTACTCGTTTTTAGATTCAAAAGAGCCGCTTTTGTATCAATTGATTCCGCTTTTAGCAAAAGAATTTGCCCATGTTTTTCCAGAATTGAAACAACAAGAAGATTTTGTTGGAAAAGTGATTTTGGAAGAAGAACGTTCTTTTTTGCGCACCTTGGAAGGTGGATTGCGTCGTTTAGACCAAATTACGGTTGAAAAGGGCGTTTTGGATACGCAAACAGCGTTTGAATTGTTTGATACGTATGGTTTTCCATTTGATTTGACGGCTTTGATTGCCTCCGAAAAAGGTTGGACGGTGGATGAAGCTGGTTTTAAAGTAGCTTTGGAAGAACAAAAAAAGCGTTCAAGGGAAAATGCCATCCGAAAAGTAGGCGATTGGACCGTGTTGGATGAAGTCAATTCGGTACAATTTGTTGGTTATGACCAATTACGAGTGGATACGGCGCATGTGGTCAAATACCGGTTGGTGCAAGATAAAAAAGGTTTTCAATACCAAATGGTGTTAAATCGCACCCCTTTTTATGCAGAAGGCGGTGGACAAGTGGGCGATACAGGTTGGATGTATTTTGATGGCGAAAAAATTGCGGTGACGGATACCAAAAAAGAGAATGAATTAATCATCCATTTTGTTGAAAAATTGCCTTTGAACATTCAAGATTCAACGGTTCGTTGTCAAGTGGATGTGGAACGGCGGCGGCAGGTGGAGAGCAATCACTCGGCAACGCATTTATTGCATGCAGCTTTGCGGCAGGTTTTGGGAACGCATGTTGCGCAACGCGGTTCATTGGTAAATGATGCTTATTTGCGCTTTGATTTTGCGCATTATTCAAAGATTGAAGATACACAATTGATTGAAATTGAACAAATTGTGAATCATAAAATTCGGGAAAATGTTGCATTGGGCGAACAACGCCATTTGCCGATTGCGCAAGCAAAAGAAGCAGGTGCGATGATGCTCTTTGGCGAAAAATATGGGGAAACGGTGCGAATGATTACGTTTGACCCTAAATTTTCAAAAGAATTATGTGGGGGTTGTCATGTTGCGGCAACAGGGAAGATTGGCTACTTTAAAATTACGGCTGAAACGGGGACTTCTTCGGGTGTGCGGCGGATTGAAGCCTTGACGGGTGTGGGTGCGGAAGCGTTTTTGAATGCCGAATCCGAAACCTTGAAATCAGCCAAACAATTGTTGAAAAATCCGAAAGATGTTTTGAAAGCAATTGGCAGTCTGCAAGATGAAATCAAGCGTTTGCAGAAAGAAAATGAGCAATTGATGATGGAAAAAGCAACTTTATTGCAATCAAGCCTCAAAAATCAGGTCGAAATGGTGAAAAATGTGCATTTCATTTCCACTCAAATTGAATTGACGGATGCGAATGTCGTGAAAAATTTAGCTTATAATTTGGAACGCGAACTTGGAAATGCCGTGATTGTATTGGGAACGATTAGTGCAGGTAAACCACAAATTACCATTCGCATCAGCGATAATTTGGTGAAAACCAATCAGTTACATGCAGGAAACATGGTGCGCACGTTGGCAAAAAATATCAAAGGCGGCGGCGGCGGACAGCCTTTCTTTGCAACCGCAGGCGGAACGGATATTGAAGGATTAGCAAGTGCCTTGTTACAAGCGAAGGAATTATTGAATTAAGAAAGAGTGAATATTAGGAATGAAGGATGTATTTGTTTGATTCAAATAATAAGTAGTTAAATTTAAAGAATCGACCACAACGTTTGGAGGGTTTTAAACCCTCCAAACGTTCTATTGCATGGTATTTTTTTTGTTAATTCTTTAACTTGAACGTCTTATACTTCGCACACGAGACACAAAGTATCGTTCAATTCCAATTGAGTACATATGTGTTTATTATTCATCCTTATTAAGGATTCCAAGAATGGCTCCACAAACGATAGCTAAAATTAAGAGTGCAGAGGATGCATTTGTTTTATTGTCTTCTATCACTTTTGCTTTTTTAGCTTCGGCATCATTCCAATCGGCTTGAGCTTTTGCTTTTGCGACACGTAAATCAGCTTGAGCTTTGGGCTCTCCGAAAAGGGCTTGGGCAGGGTCTATTTTGATTTTCAAGGTTTCATCGCTCGGCTCTACCAAATATTGCCCAATCCTTTTTTCTAATACATGAGTAGAACGGGTTGTAAAATGATGCTCCCCATTTTCGGTTGATTGATAAGCATTTAGATTGAAAAAATGGATATTAATTTGCGTTTTACCGCCGATTTCTTGCACCAAAACCATTAATTCCCCATTCATCACCTGTGGATACTGAAAATAAGGCGTATTTATTTCTGGAACCCGATTGCACAATGCCCAAGCAGTGGAATCGCCACTACCTTCAAGGTTACAATAGGAGCCAAAACCGATTTTATCGGATTGAATCAGACCACTATTTTTGTCCACCGTCTTGATGGAAATGCCATTGTAGGCGAAAAATTGAGTCAATTTCATCCAAACTTGGTCTTTGGATAAAGTAGTGCTGACTTGATATGGGTCTGAAACAGGTGAAAATACGGTCGAAATAGTTAAAAACAAAATAAAAAAGGCTTTCATACGCTATTCTGTCATTTTGAAAGTGAACGAATATTCAAAATTACAAACTATGAAAATATAAATACTTTTTATCTTGTTATGAAAATGTTAAAAAGCGCACCCAATAGAATTATTTTTAGGGAGCAAAAGGAGATGTGTTAAAATAAGGCATTCATATCCAATACATTATCCACTAAACCCAAACTATGTTTGTTTTTTATCAACCCAAAAGTAGTTAGCAATACGATGAAAAGTTGCTTTTTTGTGCCTGTAACATGTCGAAAAACGCTCTTTTTTCGGCGCAAATGATCCGCATCCGTTTTTGTTAGGGACTTGGAAAATAAAAAGGTACCCACTTTTGAAAACCCCGAAAAGAGAGAAAAAGAAAATTTTTTGCAAAAAAAATTTCTTTTTCTCTCTTTTCGAGTCTCTAAAGTGGGTAGATTTTTATTTTCCACATCCCTAAAGAACGGACGGGAGATTTATTTACCTATTTGCCAATCAAACCTGTTATCAAACCCAATCCAAACAAAATTAAGGCAACTGCCACCATATGTTGCAAGGTTACAATCGTCATTTTTTTCAAAAATTTGTTGCCCAAATACGCGCCTAAAAACGCAGATAAGGTTGCTGTCGTAAGGATTCCGATATGCATCATTTGGGTTAAATGAGCTGATTTATTAAAATAAACCGTCAATCGACTCACATCAATTAGACAAGCAATCGCAACGCCTGTTCCAATAAAAGCCGTTTTTTCCAAACCGACTTTCATCAAAAAAGCACTGCGCAAAGCCCCTTGATGACCCGATAAACCACCAAAAAAGCCACTTAACAATCCACCTACTGGTAAAAATCGTTTGTCAAAGCTCAGTTGAGCCAAAGCAGGTATGATTTCAAATAAGGCAAAAATAATTAATAACAAGCCCATAATGATTCCAAGCGGTGTTACCACCCCCATTTTGCTCGCTACCATATAAGTGAAAATCGGTTGATGATAATTGCCCAATTGTTCCAAACAATAAGCTCCCGCAAAAGCGGCAATCATAGATGGAATGCCAAATCTGATTACAATTGCCCGATTTGCTTGATTTCCAACCAGATATAATTTAAAAAGATTGTTCAAAAGATGAACAATTGCCGTTAGTGCGACTGCGATTTCTAACGGGAAAAAGGTTGCAAATACGGGAGTCAAGAGCGTTCCAAGACCGAATCCCGAAAAAAAAGTTAAACCTGCACCTGTAAATGCGGTCAGAGCGATAAGAATGTATTGTGCGTTGTCTGCCATTTTGCCTTCCAATTAAAATAACCTTTGATTGAAACAAGGGCGTAAATTAAAGACAAAATCGCTAATAAATGGGCTCCGCGCTCAAAATAAATGAAAATATACGCTGTGTCTATCACGATCCAGTACAACCAAGATTCCAAAATCTTCCGTGCCGTCAAAAAGGTAGTGATGATACTGAATGCGGTTAACAAAGCATCTACATATCGAAAAGCGGCATCCGTCCAAATATCACCCAAAGGCATCATACATAAAATGCCGATTGTTGCAAGGATTACATGATAATAAAAAGGCAAAGTTGAAATATTATCGTCTGAAAGCCGTGCTTTTTCCCGCCAAGTGTACCAACCATAAATGGCACTGCCTGCATAATACGCTTGTAACAACGCGTCGGATTTAAGATTCGCTTCCATTGTGACGATAAACGTCAAAATGGTGCCGATGAAGCCGTAATGCCAACAACGTAAATCTTCTCGGGTTGCCAACAATACATACACGCAGTTAAAACCGAATGCTGCCCACTGTACTGCACCTTGTTCGCGCATCAGCGCCATCATATTTTCTATCCAAAGCATCATTCGATTAACAGTCTATTGCGACGATTTTTTATCCTTTTTTTTAAAACAAGTCCATGTGTGGAAATGTTTGTTTGTTGTTTTTTGCAAAAAAAATTTTGGATAATTACGCCGTCACTGTGATTAAAAGTTTTCAAAAAAGTTTTACCCAAAGTATGCAAAAATAAGGGCAAAATTGCCTACTTTGGTATATTAAAAACAAACTTTAAGATAAATTTAACGCATTTTTAGCTTTTTTCGATTCAAGCGTCCCTAATTTGCAAGTTTTAAGCGGGGAGATCCGTTTCAATAATGGATAAAAACTTTATTTCATTTTAATGAAATATTATATGCTTTAAAAAAAAATATTTATACAAAGGGCATGAATATTTGTTCAAATCTACGAATTGGCTTAACATTGTCTTTATTTTTTAACTAAAAACTTTTTGTTTGGATTTCAACCTTCAAAATCTAAAATTAAAACCATATCATGTTTCGATTTGAACATCCATATTACTTATACGTTTTATTGTTGATACCCATTTTGACCGTTTTCTTCATCTTCATGCGCAAAGCGCGATATAGAGCTTTGTTGCTTTTTGGAGAATCGGTTTTGGTCAATCGCTTAATGCCTGCGGTATCCCTTATTAAACATCAATTGAAGTTTAGTATTTTAATGATGTCTATATTATTGATAATCATTGCATTAGCGAATCCACAATGGGGTTTGGCGCGTCAAAAAGCCAAGAAAAGGACTTCTGATATTATGATTGCATTGGATATTTCCAATTCCATGTTGTCGGATGACATCAAGCCTTCTCGCTTAGATAGGGCGCGGGCGTTTACCTTAGAATTGTTACAAGCCTTGCGCGGTGAACGGATTGGGACGATTATTTTTGCGGGGAATGCGTATTTGCAAATGCCCTTGACCGCCGATTACGCGGCTGCTGCGATGTTTGTCAAAAGTGCCAATCCTGACCAAGCTCCTACACAAGGAACTGCTATCTCGGAAGCGATTGATTTGGCAGAAAAATCGTTCAAAAGCAATCCCAACAAAACACAAAAAGTGTTAATTTTGATTTCAGATGGCGAAAATCATGATGATGATGCACTTGCGCGAGCGCAAAAGGCGCGAGACAAAGGTATGACGATATTCGCGCTTGGAGTTGGCACACCTGAAGGTGGTTTGATTCCTTATAATTTTGACAAACGCACTGATTTTAAACGGGATGAAAAGGGCGAGCCGATTCGCACTAAATTAAATGAGGATATGATGCGGCAATTAGCGGTAGCAGGCGGTGGCGATTATTATAATCTTGCAAATGTGAGTGGCATCATTCCCGCGTTGAAATCCAAAATTGATAAAATGGAAAAACAGGAATCAGAACAATTGATGTTTGATGAATATCAGACGCATTTTCAATGGTTTGCAGGCATTGCTTTGTTGTTAATATTATTAGAATTTATGATGCCTTATCGCAAAAGTGGGTGGGAAGAAAAAGATATTTTTAAAATATAAGGCTTGATTGTACACTTGTCAGGTTTTAAAAACCCGACAAGTGTTTAAATCTAAAACATTTAAAATCAGCGATTTGCATGCACATAAGCCCAGCCTAAAACAGGGAATATGAGGAATGATATCCAAAAAGGTTTCCAAAAACCACACCCGTTTTTCAATCCGAGTATGCCGATACCAATAGAAGCGATTGTGATTGCTGCAGCAATAAGTACTGTTAAAATTTCCATGACTCAATAAATTTATATTTTTAAGTTATCGTTAAAATCGCGCTCAAAGATAGTTTATAACAATCAATCTACATAAAATAATGTATAAATATTTTTTATTTGTTTTATTTTTATTTGTTTTTTCCTTAGACGCAAATTTTGCACAAACGGCACACAGTCATGCGCGACAAGGTGATAAAAAATTTTTATCGAAAGATTTTAAAAAAGCAGAGGAGGCTTATCGAAAGTCCTTAGAAAGTCAGAAATCGGATAAAATGAATTATAATTTGGGCAATTCGATTTATAATCAACAACGATATGAGGAAGCGGTGAAGCAGTATGAACAATCCGCCTCTGTTACAAAAGATAAATCTATTAAATCCAATAGTTTTTATAATAAAGGAAATGCTTATGTGCAGAAAAAGGAGTTTCAAAAAGCAATTGAATCGTATCAAAATTCGTTGCGTTTGAATCCAAATGACGGAGATGCCAAACAAAATTTGGCAATTGCTAAGAAAATGTTGCTCCGCGAACAGCAACAACAACAGCAAAAGGATAAAAATCAACCGAATAAAGACGACCCAAAACAGCAACCAAAGGATAAAAACAAGGATAAGAGCCATGATAAAAATAAGGATAAAAATCAACAAAATGACCCCAAAGATGGGGATGACAAACAGCAAAATGAGATGAATCAAGCCGATTCGGACCGAATGATGCAAATTATGGAGGAGGAAGAACGAAAAGTGCAACAACGGTTGCGCAAAGGCAGTCCGAAACCTTCTAAAAGCACCAAAGATTGGTAAATTTTAATTCGTTTATAATCAATAAATTACGTCTTATGAAAAAAATATTTTGGATACTTATTTTTAGTAATGTATATATAACTCTTTTGGCACAACCGACTTTCACAGCCACTACGGATATGCCTGAAATGGCGGTTGGCACTCCTTTTGAAGTCAAATTTACACTTCAAAATGGAACAGTTGATGATTTTAAACCGCCTATTTTTGCAGATTTTAATGTGGTAATGGGACCGAATCAGTCGAGTAGTGTGCAGATTGTGAATGGCGTTTCGACTTCGACGAGGAGTTTTTCTTATCAGTTGCAGCCCAAAAAGGAAGGAAAATTTGTGATTGGTGCGGCAAAAATTCGCTCTGGCAACAAAAATTTGGAGACGTTGCCCATTAACATTACGGTTACGAAACTGCCGACTTCCTATTCAACGGCTACAACAAAGTTGCCTTTGGATGGCAAAGATGCTGTATTTGTCAAAACGGAGGTGAGTGCTACTGAAGCGCGTGTGGGTCAACAAATTGTTTTGGATTATAAATTATATACGCGAGTCAGTCTAAGTGGGGTGAATTTAGTGAAAGAAGCCGATTATGAAGGTTTTTATAAGCAAGATGTTAATTCGTATAATCATGGAGAATCGCGGGTCAAATTAGGTGGAAAGGATTACACGACGAAAATTTTACAACGAATTGTTTTATTTCCACAAAAAGAAGGGGAGAAAGTCATTTTGCCGTTGGTGTTGCAAGTTGGAATTGTATCCGCGAGTGGCGACCCGTTTGATGACCTTTTGAGAATGGGCCCGACCGCGCAAAAAACGGTTCAATCCAATCCAGTTACAATTCAAGTCAAGGCGTTGCCTGCCAATCCGCCGTTGAGTTTCACGGGTGGCGTTGGTGCATTTGAGGTGCAATCAAGCATCAGCCGTCAAGACGCGACAACCGATGATATATTATCTTTAAAACTAACGGTCATAGGGAATGGCGATGCGAAACAATGGCAAGCTCCAAAACTCACGCCTGTGGATGGTTTGGAATTTTACGAACCAAAAGTGTTATCGGAAACGCCAAATGATGGGCATGGTCTCATCGAAACGACGAAAGAATGGGAATATTTAATCGTTCCCAAAAAAACAGGCAATTATGAAGTGAAGCCTGCTTTTAGTTTTTTTGATTTGAAAAAGAATGAATATGTCACTTTGCAACCTGCGACTTATGCTTTGCGCATTGCACAAGGCACTAATTCGACCGCTAAAATTGCTGCTGCAACCATTGTACAACCAAAGGATATTCGGTTTATTAAAACAAAAACCTTATTAAGTGGTTTGAACAATACTTTTTTTGGTTCGGTGCCGTATTATGTTTTGTTGATACTCCCCTTTGTAGGTTTATTGGCGGCTTATGCGTATAAACAACGTCAAGCCAAATTAAATTTGGCAGATGCGACTGTTCTCAAAAGTATGAATGCACAAAAAGTAGCACAACGCCGTTTGGCAATCGCAGAATCACACTTGAAAAGTGGGCAGAAACGAGCATTTTTTGATGAAACGTCTAAAACAATGTTTACTTATATTAGCGATAAGTTGAATATTCCATTGTCTGAATTTTCTAAAAGTATGGTGCGAGAAAAATTAGTTTCGTTAGCGATTCCGACAACCGATATTGACCGTTTTTTGACCATTTTGCAACGGTGTGAAATGGCGCTATTTGCGCAATTAGATTCAGAGACGCAAATGCAAGAAACGTATAAAGATGCTCTACAAGTGATTACAGATATTGAAAATCATATTTCGAGAAAAGTTTGAATTAAGCATGAAAGACGTATTTGGTTGATTTTTTAGAGAAAAAATCAACCAAATACGTCCTTCATACTTGATTCTATAACAAATATCCTTTTTGCAAACCATGATGAATACCACTTTCCCAATCCGTTGTTAAATGCTTTCTGACGGTCTCAAAAAGATGCTGTACCACATCTACAAATACAGGATTTTTTTTATACGTATCTGCATAGCGATAAGCTCTATCTGTATTCTTTTGTTTTCTAAGCACATAAATTTGATCTACTTTGAATTTGCGCAAATTTACCTGCTCTGTTAATTTTAACCATTCCGCTACAACAATATAAATCGCATTGGGATTGCGCTGTTTGAGTTGTTCTGCTGCCGTTGACGCGCCTTCCAACATTGTTTTATCCAAATACGTTTTACATTCAATGACCACTGCTGGAAGTTGCCATTCATGGGTTTCTATGAGTTCACTGCCTTCACAATTCATTTTCGTATGAATGTTGACTCCAATGATAAAATCATGATCTTTTTTTTCAATTTTGGCATGTGGTTTCGCAATCATTGCGTTGAAAGAAGATGCGTGAAAAAAAATATCTTTAAACGTATGCGCCTTCCCTAAAATAGCCGTTTTGGAACATTCAAAAATCATATCTCTAAAAATATAAAACATAAACTCCTCTAAAACAGAGGAATGTAAATTAGACCGAGCATCAAACTTTTCAGCATATTTTTGTTGGTCTATAAAATCCTTGTAATCCGAAAATAATTGCACACGCTGTCGCAAAATAGAATTATCTTTTAAATCTGTTTGAATAAACGGACCTTCGAGCAAATCGTTTGAGCATTTCCAAGCATCATACGCCATCCTTATTTCTTTTAAAAATTGTTTTGATACAGCATCGCCATATTTTTCTTTGTGATTTTCCTTTTGAACCAAATTATCTCCGTGTACTAACATGATTGAAGTGGTTTTAAAGCTAATTGAGTAATTAAATTTTGTGCAATTGCCTTTGCTAAAAGCGGTGGTACAGCATTTCCAATTTGATTATATTGGCAAAGGTGTTTTTCGGCTTCCCGTCCTTCCCTTTGCAACAATTTGTGGCTTACAACAGTTGGTTTTCCTTTAAAAACATAATCATCTGGAAACGTTTGAATGCGAGCTCCTTCTCGTGGTGTAAAATTTCGATTCAAAAATGGGTGAACAAAATTGGCATAAAAAGAAGCCGCAATCGTGTGACAAGGGCGGTCAGGATACATTTTCCGATTGGTTTGGTCATATAATTGCGTCGAGATAGCTCCATTACCATTTCTTTTCATCGGGCGAAGTGCTTCGGGAACATCCGCAACGGAATCACCACACTGCATTGCCGCAAACCGTTCAATCATGCGCCGAGAATGTTTCATGGCAACATGATTATAGACTTGGTCGCTTTTACCTCGTATCATTTTCTGAAAATTGGTTTTGGGTGCAAGGTCATAGGGCATTCTTTCTGCACCTTCGCAAGCTGCAATTTGGGGCAAGTCTGAAATGGCATCCCATAAATTTGGAGTTGGTTGTAAATCATTGATAAACAATGTATTATGGATTTCAGAAAGCGCATGTGTTGGTGTTGGAAAAGGCTGAGTTAGAGGTACTTTTGAAGCAATAACGACCCATCGTTTTCTGATTTGAGGCACTCCAAAATCAGTTGCATTTAAAATAGTATGATAAGTAAAATACCCCATATCTTCTAATGCTTTGACAATAATATCGGTTACCAAAACTTTGTCTTTGGTTCTAATTTTGGTAAGATTTGGAACATTTTCCATAATCATCAAAGATGGTTCAAAAATAGCTCCGAGTCGAAGAAATTCTTTGAAAAGGGTATTTCGGGGATCTGTTGGATCTCCTGCTTTTTTATTGGCTATGGAGTAGCCTTGACATGGCGGACCTCCAAGTATAATATCAGGTTTTTCTGAAAACGTATTTAATAAAAACTCTTTTGAATATTGCTGAATATCACCAACTAATACATTTGAATTATAATGATTAGATTGAAATGTATCAGCCGCCCATTGATCTATTTCAATAGCGCCAATGATTGAAAAATGACTTGTTTGAGCAAATCCCAAACTAAATCCGCCTGCTCCTGCAAATGTATCTAAAATTTTCATGGTGCAAATATCGGATTTTTTTTTTTGCCCCCAATTTATTTTAATGGTTTCTACTAAAAAATTATCTTTGCCCAAAACTAACGATTGCCATTATGCAACTACCTTTTAAAGTTATAAAAAATAAGAATGTATTTAGATTAAAAAAAGCAAGCCGCGCCTCTATTTTTACTTTTTTTGAAAACAAAAATAAGTATAGAGAGGTGCATATCGTTTTATTTTATACTATTTTTTGTTTTATTTTATTCCTATTTTCGTGTAGTAATCCGCCGCCGAAAACGGTTTTGCCTGCATTTTACTATTGGAAAACGACTTTTCCAGCATCGGGTTTGACGCATTTTGAAAAAGATATTTTAAATAAAATTAATAATAAAAATATTTATGTTAAAATATTTGATGTAGATTGGGATGAAGCCACTCATTTTCCAAAACCTGTGGGCGAATTAATGGGTTTC
>JBDLWG010000007.1:0-16341 GCA_039804385.1 Bacteroidota bacterium | reverse complement strand
CAAAATTTGTTTTAAAAATATCGAAATTGAATTTTCAATAGGGAAAAATTGAAAATTTTTCCCTTTTGAAAATTCAATTTCGATATTTTTAAAACAAATTTTGTTAAAAAGACCCTTTGCGAAAGTTATACACGATTGTAAAATAATTGTACCTTAGCGTTTTAAATGAGCCATATAGTGAAAGAAAAACAATTATATTTAGTTGATAATCAAATGGTTCAATCCATTCAGGAATCTAAATTGGATTTTCAAGGAAATGCTATTTTAGCGGAATTTCCATTTCCTGCCGTTTCTCATCCGAAATTTAAATTTATAGATTTATTCGCAGGTATTGGCGGTTTTAGAATTGCAATGCAGAATTTAGGTGGACAATGTGTCTTTACATCCGAAATAGACAAATATGCTCAAAAAACATATCAAACTAATTTTGGAGAAATGCCACAAAGTGATATAACCCAAATGGATGAGCATGAAATCCCTGACCATGACGTTTTGTGCGCAGGTTTTCCATGCCAAGCGTTTTCAATAGCAGGAAAACGGGGCGGTTTTAAGGATACAAAGCAAATGATTGATTTTATAACTGATTTTAAATATGCAAATTTCCGCTAAAAATCTTGCTCAATTGCTGCATGGCACTGTTGAAGGAGATGAAACGGTCTGTGTAACGCGCCCCGGTAAGATTGAATCGGGTGAAAAAGGGATGATTTGTTTTTTGGGCAATGCTCAATATGAGCCTTTTGCTTATACGACTCGTGCATCGATTTTATTGGTGAGCCGCGATTTCCAACCAACCAAACCATTGATTCCGACCCTCATTCGCGTTGATAACGTCTATGAATCCTTAGCGTTTTTACTTGAAAAGTTTGGTAAAAATGAAGAAAATAATGCTCAAAATACCATTTCAGCCCATGCAATCATTCATCCTTCTGTGAAAATGGGTCAAAATGTGTCTATTGGCGATTTTGCCATCTTGGAAGAAGGCGTGCTTTTGGGCGATAATTGTAAAGTGGGCGCACAAGTTTTCATTGGAAAAAATACGCAGATTCAAGGTCATGTCGTCCTGCATAGTGGGGTCAAACTCTATCCGAATACGCAAATCGGCAATCGCTGCATCCTACATGCAGGCGCGGTGATTGGCTGTGACGGGTTTGGTTTCGCGCCGCAAACGGATGGTTCTTATAAAAAAATCCATCATTTAGGCAATGTCGTTTTAGAAGATGATGTGGAAGTGGGCGCGAATACGACGATTGATAGAGGGTCAATTGGGGCAACCTTGATTCGGCGCGGTGTGAAATTGGATAATCTTATTCAAATTGCGCATAATGTAGAAATCGGTGAAAATACGGTGATTGCAGCCCAAACAGGGATTGCAGGGAGTACCAAAATTGGCAAAAATTGTCGGATTGGCGGGCAAGTCGGCATTGGCGGACACTTGACGATTGGCGATAATGTGCAGATGCAAGGACAAAGTGGGGTCACGACGAATTGGGGCAATGGCGTGAAATTATATGGTTATCCTGCGATTCCGATTACCGATTATTTGCGATCTTATGCGGTTTTTAAAAAATTACCCGAAATGTATCGAGAATGGAATCTTTGGAAAAAGCAATCGAAATAAAGCATTTGAATTAGGAAGGAGGGATTTTTAGGAATTAAGGAAGGATTTACTTGATTTTTTTGATAAAAACAAGTAAGTAGCTAATGTTAAATAATCAACAACAACGTTTGGAGGGTTTCAAACCCTCCAAACGTTATACACCCTTAAAAATCAACCTTTTAGCGCGTATTGTTTTTTGTAGATTCTTTAAATTCAACTACTTAAATCCTTCCTTAATTCCTAAAATTCCCTTATTCCTGATTCAAATCATTAGAAAAATTGCGAATATTTATCACACAAAATAGCTGGAGCTATAAAATTCGGTAACGATAATAAATAACTATCATTACCTGAAGCAAAAGCAGTCACATCTTGATTCAAGCCCCAAGTTGCATTTTGGAAACGCACCGTACAGGCTGAATTGTTGATAGGGAATATCATGGTTGGGAAACCCAATTGAGCCGTAGTTGCATAAAGCGGGCCCGTACCCAGCAAAAATTGGTATTTACGCCCTTTAATCAACCGCCGTGCCGAAAGTTTACCATCAACCATGCGCCCTAAATAACGCCAGCGCGGTTTATTGGTATTCTCCATATCCGCAAAATAGATATTAGATGTTGGCAATATATTATTGACTTGATTGCCACTCCGACATAAAGCATTCATATCAATAATGAACGTAAATGAATTGTTGGGACGAATTACGTGATTCGTTAAGTTCAAAAACGGTCGATTACAAGGGTCAATCTCCCCTGTTTGGTGTAAATTCGTACCACCTTCACTTTCATAAATCGCTAATCGCACTTTTTTACCAGATCCGCCCACATAAGGAGCCAAATCAAGCACCGCATTCGAGGACAAATCACTGTAAAAAGCACCCAGTATTATCTGTGTATTGACGGCATCTAATACTTTGACATAGAACTGCGAAGCGGGCGCATTGGGTAAATCGGATTGAATACGCACCCCTGCATTTGAACATGGAGGCGCATTAACACTTGCAGGAACGGGTCCCACTTGTCCATCACGCAACCAAACGTATAAATCCCGACTGGATGGGTCTGCTACATTCCAAGAAGACAAATGCGATTGGTCAAAGGTAATCCGAGAACCCGATGAAGCGGTTGCCATCGTTTCAAAAGTCCATTGCTGAGTTTGCTCGTTTAAGCTCCAAACAGGCAATTTGTCTTCAGAACGAACAGGATTGGCACTTCCATCGGCACTATTGACCGTCCGTTTGATGGTAATCGGAATGGTCATCGACACTTTTAATGGGATAGAGAAACTTTTTACAGCGACTCCATTGACCGTCATCGAAAGATTGTAAAAACCAAACGCCGTAAAGGCACCATCGCCCAATTTCCGTCCCGCATTATCCGTTGCGCCGCAGAAAGGCGCGCCTCCCGGTAAACCTTCCACTGCCGTTTCTTGAGATGCGTCAAAACGAATCAAGGTCATTTTGACCACACTGCCACTCAACGCATTTCGATTTTTATCATACAAAATCGTACCTTGTTGAAGGGTCATCGAAAGGGCTTGGCTCCCAGGTGAACTAATCGTTACATCCGAAGTAACGCGTTTTTGAGCATCCAAACCCGCTTGCTTGGTGCTGTACTGAACGCCATCAGGCAAATTGGTGATTTTGAAAATTTTCATCACCTCTTGTCTTGGCGTAGCTGCATCGGTGATTTTGAAACATTTTAAAGCATCCAAATAACCTGCTGCTTGGATTAAAACCGAAAATTCCAAAGGATGTGCTGCAGATGGTTTGTATAGAGGCAAAACCCCTAATTCGACCAACCCATTTTTCATTGGAATCTTGGTTTCGCCAAGCACAGACAGCAATTTACCTTTGTCTTTCCCTACAATCGTCACGGTTGCGGTTGCAGGATAATCCGTTTCGTCAGCCGCGTCTATCACTTGGATATTGAGCGGGTTGAGGTACAAAGCATTGCTTGTGGTGATTCTTAAATTATCCACCACCGTTTCGCTGTCTTGTTTTCGACAGCTGAGGGCAGCGATAAGCATAATACTGATTGCCGCAATCAATGCAGGCACTTTTTTGGAGAACCAATTCATGGTTGAGTTCAATTTATAGTTAGAAATTTTAGAAATATCCGCCTTCAGTTCTTGCGGCGTTTGACAAAATAAAATCGTGAGTATTGTAAGTCCCAAGGAAGTTGCCAAAAAAGGCATTTCAAATGCGGAGTCTATCATGATGCTGGGGTATAAGTTTGGTTATCTAAAAATACGAATTTAGAGGTATGGAATAACTGAATAGACCATTTTTATAAATCGTTGGTTATCAAACCTTTGGAGGGTTTGAAACCCTCCAAAGGTTGTTATACTTTATTTTATCCAATCATTTGCTACATTACAAGGCATAAACCCAAGCAATTTTCACATCAGGTATCAAGCGGTAAAACACAGGCAATCGATTGAAATTTCGTTCTAAAACGGTGGCATTTTCCTCATTTTCTTTCAAAAAAAGGTTTGAATCCACTGTTAATTCTTTCACGGCGAAACGTCCGCCGTAATACGCGCCCACATCCAATCGCCAACTGCTCTTGTTCAACGGAATGGGACGACCCAATGTCACCCCCAAATAAGGTGCGAAAGGAGTCGCAAAACCCAAACGCAATCGACCCGTTCCCAACACATCAGGCGTGATAACCGCTTCTTGAAAAGTGAGCGTATCGGCTAAATGCAGGGTTCCAGCAATGGTTTTGCGCGGAAAAACAGCCATTCCTGCCGTAATTCCTATCCAATCTGCCTTGAAAGGCGTATAATGTGCCATTAAAACAAACCGACTCAAACGCGTCTCTATGTCAACAGATGCTTTCGTATTTCTAATTTTAAACGGATAGGCTTGGTATTGATAACCCATATAATCGTATTCGCCGCGCACTGCCCAATGTGTTGAAAGCCGATAAGTGGCTTGCAAACTCGGCAGAGCCGTCACACCGACTCCTATCCCAAGGCTCCACTGCTTTAAAGATGGCGTTGTTTCCGTTTCGGCAGTAGCGAAAGAAGAACTTCCAGAGGGAGCAAATTTTTTAAAAAATGATTTTTTTTGCAAAAAAAAATCATTTTTTAAAAAATTTGCTCCCTCTACCCCTTCTTGTGGCGTGAGCCCATCTATTGGTGATAGCAATACAGATTGAGCATTACTGAGCGTCATACACCTACAAACCGTGTAAAAACACAAAACAATATATTTTATATTAAAATGAATCATTATTTGAAATTGTAATTTAAATAAAAAGAACATCATATCAATACACTTGATTATCAAGGTATTGCATGAAATGAGAAAACTCATTACAGCCCATTTAATTAGCACTACGCATGCAAATTAAATGAAATTTAAATAAAAATCGAAAAAGTCAGCACCTTAGAAAGTCCATTGTTTGTCCACAAAATTGTAAGTCTAAATAAGTTTGTTCTTTGAATCGTAGGTTTTACAAAACGTTCATTTCTAATACTATTTTTCTATTATAAGTTCCATGAAATACAAGGAAGCATTGCTTGTATGCTTGTATTTTCAGCAGCAAAATTAGAACACTTTGAACACATTAGCAACTTTTATAATAAATATTTTTTTTAAAAATAAGTGTTTTTTTAATAAAAAAAAAGTTCGCATATCATTATTATTTTTTATAATTAATTGATAACCAATTAATTATAATTATTATTTTGTTTCATAAAAAACTATTTGCCTTATTTTTGACACGACAAAACCGTTATAACAAGTGACACATTTATTTTTTTATTATTTTTTATCTAACTAAAAATAATGAAAAAACGACACCTATTATAACGGTTTTATTTTTACTCCATCTGTAAGTCCTTTTTTATTTTTGGGGACTATTTAAAAATGTCGAAACCATTTATTACACAAATACTCTGGAGCTTGGAAATTAGGCAAATTCAATAAATACGTATTGGCATCTGTCGCAAAAGCGGTTACATTTTGGTCTAAGCCCCAAGTTGGATTTCTGAATCGAATCGTACAAGCCGAATTATTGGATGGAAAGGTCGTACAAACCATACCCAAATCTTGCGTCGTTGCCGATAAAGGACCTCTCACCACTTTAAATTCATAGCAAATCTCTTTTCTCAAAAGACAGGTACTCATTTTGCCATTCTGCATATTACCTGCAAAACGATAACGCCGTCCTGATGAAGTCGAAGAACCGACTTCTGCCACATAAATCGTTGCCGAAGGGAAAAAAGCAGCTGAATTATTCCGATTTCCACAAATCGCACTCATATTGATATTAAAAGTAAAATGTTTAAGCCGCGCTCTTACATCACCTAATCCTGACAAATTTAGGGTTGGTTGTCCGCAAGGCATTAAAATACCCGTCCGCGTCAAATTAGTACCACTTTCATTATCATAAATATCAATAATCACTTTTTTATTCGTGCGTTTCAAACAACGGCGCAAATCAAGCAATGAATTATGCCATAAATTGGCGTAAAAACCACAAATAACATGATTGGGATTATTGGCATCCCGTACTTTCACGTAAAAACAAGCCGAACTTTGCACGCCTGTTGCAGGTCTCGTATTACTTGGATACTGAATGCGTAAACCTGGATTCGCGCAAGCATTACTACGACCACGACGGTCGCAAGCACCCCATAAAGACAAATGCGTTTGCTTGAATTTCACATAAACACTACTAAGGGTTTGGTCACTCACTTTGCCCTTGTCCTCTCCATGCCATTCCTGTGTATCCTCATTAAAACTCCAAATGTCAACTTCATCACCTGAGCGTAAAGAAGCCCCAGCTTCGTCTCCAAGACTGCGTTTCAAATCCGTTGAAACCTTCATAGACACTTCGACTGCTTTAGAAAGCATTTTTGCTTCCTGATTGCCAACAGTGACGACGATTTGGTAAAAGCCATAAGGCGTAAAAATACCCTCGCCCAAATCATGTCCTGATTTGTTCGTAGCATTCTCATGTGCTAATCCACCCGAAAAACCATCAACGGCGGCTTCTTTGGTCGCATCAAAACGCACCAATGCCATTTTTACCTTGCCTTTCAAACGGAGATGCTTGTGACCAACTGGAAAATAAGTACCTTTCTTAAAGGTCAAAGACAAATCACCAGATGCTGGCGATTTTAAAACAACATCACTCGTTAGTTGACCATCCCTATCCAAATCCATTTCTTGTGAACTATAACTTGCTCCTTCGGGCAAATTACTTAAATTGAACAAACGAATGGTCTCATGCATCGGCTCCTCTCCATTCGTCAAATAGAATGATTTGAAAAATTTCAAATAACCAGGTGCTTCAATCGTTAGATTAAATCTTAATGGATTGGATTCATTTGGGGCATGATTGTGGTTCACCCCCAATTGAATAATGCCGTCTTTGATGCTAATTGTGCGCTCGCCCAACAAAGATAAAATCTTGCGTCCATCTCGACCGCTAATGGTAATCTTTGCATTCGCTGGGTAACGAGTATCATCTCCAGCATCAAAAACTTGAATATTTAAAGGGTTGTGATAGAGCTTATTCCCAACCGAAGCCCGCAAATCGTTTGTGACCGTTTCGCTGTCTTCTTTCCGACAACTCGCCACAACAAGGAGGAGCATACCACAGACTGCTACAAAAGCAGGCATTTTTCTGTTTAACCAGTTCATAGTAAAAAGTTTGATTGTTGATTAGAAATTAATAGTAGTCTCTAAATGTTTGTTCAGAGGGTTCGTCAATGGGGCAAATCAAGTTATACACAATGTCACATATCATTCATTTATTACAACTTTCTACATGCACAGGTATTCAGCATAACAAAATAATTATAAACAAGGCGATTCAGTAAAATTACATTATGTTATTTCAATATAATTTCAAAAAATAAAATTTTATTATATTTAAAATTTTATTGATTTATTTTTACATAAATTTAAATTAAATACATATTCAATTGAATATCAAACAATTTAATGTATAAAACATAAAATGGTGGAATTTTTGCTTATGAAACTAAGCAAAAAGAATCGGTTTGTTCAAAGATTTTAAGTATAAAATAGATTGTTTTTAAAATTATAAGTTAGAAAAGAGACACTCAGTGCATCTTTTTTGGGTATCCAAAAAAGAAAAAAAAGCAAGTTTTGTTGCTCCTGCTTGATTTCAGCAGGCAAAAGTAAGCTATATGTCCTAAAATAACAAACTATTAACGAAATTTTATTTCGCAGATATGTTAATTTAAAACAATAAGCTACTGTCACAATTTTATGTATTTGTATAAAATCAGTATAAAAAAGATTCATTAGATGAGTGTTATAAAAATGAAATGATATTTATTTTAATATTAATACTACATTGAAACCGTTATTTTGGGGTTGTTTTTTAAAAAAAAAGCGTTATATTTTTTTAAAAATATTATTTAAAAATCATAATATGATAATGTTTTTTTTTGAATCCGTTTCGGAAAATTTTGGAAATAGGATGCTGATGATTGGAAGGATTGCAAGGATGTTTGAAGTGATCCTTTGCGTTTTTCAACTAAAAACAGCTTTCCAATCTTTGAAACCCTTCGCATCCTATTTCAAAAATTAAAAGCCATTTTTTAGCAAAAACCAACATTATCCAAATTATTATTTGACCAATTTAAAGTTTAAGTGTTTCTTTGCGCCCACAAATCATATTGCTAAAAATAAAATTTATGGCTCGTCTGAGTGTTAATATTAATAAAATCGCTGTTTTGCGCAATGCACGCGGCGGCAATTGGCCCGATTTGCTCCAAGTAGCGCGGGATTGTGAAAAATTCGGTGCGCAAGGCATCACGGTTCATCCACGACCTGATGAACGACATATTCGGCGTGCCGATATTGCCCCCTTGAAACAATTGGTTATCAATGAGTTTAATATAGAAGGCTATCCTGATGCGTCTTTTTTAGAGTTGGTTTTAGCCCATAAGCCGCATCAATGTACGCTCGTCCCTGATGCGCCTGGACAAATCACGTCAGACCATGGTTGGGATACGATTGAAAAAGCCGATTTTTTGAAACCCATTATTGCGTCCTTGAAAAAGGCTGGGATTCGGGTCTCTCTTTTTGTAGATCCTGATGAAAAAATAGTGGCAGGCGCGAAAGCGATTGGGGCGGATAGGATTGAGTTATATACAGGTATGTATGCAAAAAATTTTAATAAAAATAAAAAAGCGGCAGTGAAACCCCATGTTCGTTGTGCAGCATTAGCGCACGAATTGGGCTTGGGCGTGAATGCAGGGCATGATTTAAATTTGGATAATTTGCGTTTTTACAAAGAAAATGTTGTGCCTTTGGATGAAGTTTCAATAGGACACGCGCTGATTTCGGACGCGCTTTATTTCGGATTGCATAATACGATTCAACTCTATTTGCGCCAATTGAAATAATGAATGGTCTGAATTAGGATTTATGGGATTTTAAGATTCAATTAGGATATTGATATACTTTGCGTTGGGTGGTTTTGCGATAGGATGGATGTACGGATTTCACGGATTTGCACCGATTGGTACGGATGGATTGTTTAAAAAATCCGTACCAATCGGTGCAAATCCGTGAAATCCGTACATCCATCCTATCGCAAAAGTATCGTGCGCAAAGTATAAATCAATTCTAATTGAATCTTAAAATCCCATAAATCCTAATTCAGACCCTTTAATCTGAATCAAAATTACACTTTGGGCAATTGAATCGTAAAAGTAGTACTAACACCTGCAACTGATTTTTTGACAAATATCTGACCCGTATGATAATCTTCAATAATGCGTTTTGCCAATGAAAGCCCTAAACCCCACCCACGTTTTTTAGTGGTATAACCAGGTTGGAATATGGTTTTAAACTTATTGGCAGGAATCCCTTTGCCTGTATCCGAAATATCAATCGTTATAAAACGCTCCGTTTCCGAAATGGTCGCAGTGATTTTACCTGCCCCTGTTTCCATCGCATCTAAGGCATTGCGTAGAAGGTTTTCAACCACCCAATCAAACAAATGATTGTTTATTTTAACATATAAAGGGTTGTCTAAATCCATTTTAGGAAAATCATACATCACTTTTCGTGGAGAGCGTTTTTGCATATAATCCCGAATCCGTTCCAAGGCTTCTCGAATATCCACTTGAATCAACTCGGGCGCAGACCCAATTTTAGAAAATCTATCAGCCACTAATTCTAATCGGCTGACATCTTTTTCGAGTTCGACGACGATTTCTTGAGTATTTTCATCGCCCTCATGCGTCGTTTTCAATAAATCCAACCAAGCTAAAATCGCGGATATCGGCGTACCCAATTGATGCGCGGTTTCCTTAGCCATCCCAACCCAAACTTGATTTTGCTCCGACCGTCGCGCCGTACTAAATGCCGCATAACCAAACACAATAAAAGAAGCTATCAATATCAATTGAAACAACGGATAAAACTTTAAAAGCGTCAAAATCGTTGAATCTTTATAAAATATATATTGTGCAATTTTGTTATCTATTTTAATCGGAATCGGCGCGTAACCATTTTGGCGCATGGTTTTCAATTCCTTTTGTGCAAAAAGCGTATCTTGTTTGGTCGTTAAACCGAGTGTATCCAATTTTGCCAAAAAATTGTGAGCATCTTGTGGGTTGTATTGTTCATCGGTGAGGATGACAGGAATATTATTATTGGCAGTGCCAATGTCAAAAAGAAAAGATTTGACACTTTCGGGTAGTTCGTAATCGCCTTCTGCCGTGATTTCGATGCTGCGCTGATACATTTTCATGCGATTGCGCTCCTCAATCCTAAGTTTATTGACCAAATAGTGGGTATAAATCATCGAAAGGAGGATAATCAGCAAACCTGCTCCTGCTAAATACCATTTCCACCGCGATTTTTTTTCGTAAATATCAGACATTTTTTAACTTTTTGATAACACCCATAACGCGGGATTCCCTTTTTTTGGTATCAATAAAGTTATTTAGTTTTAAAAGAAAAAATAAGTAGTTGAACTCAAACGTGCGTCAAGTTTGAAACTTGACGCACGTTCATTTGCTGATTTTCAATTCAAAATCAACCTTCTGAAGTACCCAATTTCCGTTTTTCCACAATCAATCTTGGGACACCGCCATTGAAAGAACCGATTCAAAAGGTCGGCGAGGTTGCAACCTCGCCGACCTTGATTCGATACGAATGCGCTGATTATCAATTATTTACGTTTGGATAGTTTATTTCGACTCAACTTGGTTTTTAATTGACTTACGCTTTAAAATGGGTTATAGGAGAAAGCACTACACTTTTGAGGACGCTATTTTATTTGTCGAATTGCCAAATTCACCATAAGTAACACCGTCAGGATAAGCTACTTTGATATTATGTTTGACAAAAGCATCAATCAATGCTTTTCGGGCAGAGAAATTGGTACTCCAGTAGTTTTCTTTTGCCACCGCAAAATCAACACTCATTTGAATACAATGCGGTTGAAAATCGGCAAGTGCGAAGGAAGGTGCTTTCGGAATCGTTGAAACGGTGCTCAATGCCTCTGTTGCAACGCGCATCACTTTATCCAAATCCTCATTAAAAGGAATGCGCACCGTCACCGAAAGTCCGCGCATCGCGGATAAAGACATATTTTGAATCGTACCATTCATTACTACACTATTCGGGATAATCACAACCGATTGGTCTGCGAGTTTCAAAACGGTGTGAAATATCTGAATTTCCTTCACAGTTGACCAAAAACCTTGAATTTTGACTTCATCACCGACTTTAAAAGGGCGAAACATCAAAATTAAAACACCAGAAGCGAAATTACTCAAGTTGCCTTGCAATGCCAAGCCGACGGCAAAACCCATCGCCGCAATAATGCCAACAAAAGAAGTGGTCTGAATCCCAAGAATGCCCGCGATGCTGATTACTAAAAGGACTTTTAAGCCAATGTTGAAAATAGAACTTAAAAAAGTTTCGACTTCTGGACTATTCAAATCTGATTTTTCAAACCATTTGATGAGCCAAGCGGTGACGCGATTGATAATCGTCCAACCAACAAAGAGGACAATCGTTGCGAGTAAGACTTTAGGCGCGTAAGCAATGCCTAATTTTAAGAGTTGGTCTATATAGACCTTGAAATGTTCCATACGTGATTTGGTAAATATTAATTTTTTGTTTCGTTCATACGAATTTTGACGAAACAATATAAGGTTCCATTAAAAGCAGCTTTGCTTTTAAAAATTAAAGTGGCGAAAGTAACCCACCCAAAAGAGTTGTACAATAGTCAATTAAGCTATTATGATGGAAATCAACATCATTTAACGTACTTAGAGGAAAAAATAACAAAAAAAAATTGATTTTTAGCCTTACAATGGAAGGAATTGCTATATCTTTACAGCGATTTAGGAACGTATCACAAACCAAGTTGTAACAATTGCCTTTTCATGCTTAAAAAATTGAAAATCAATTTTTTAAGATTCACGCCACCCCAAGAAACAGGTCATTCATTCTATAAACCAAACTTACAAATTCGCGCCTCCAATGAAAATGGTCTATCACAATCCAATGATGAACTCTGTATATGGTGAAACAGAGGCTCCTCTAAATAAGCACATTTTGCAAAATATAATTTACATTAACGCATTTTCTGACAATGAAAATTCTGTTAAAATTATTTTTGACCAAATCAATTTTAAAATATTAAGCATTTCAAATTATGTAAAATCCTTTTTGGGTTATACCGCCGCCGAAATGTTAGATATGAATCTGCTTGCGATGATCCATCCTTTTAAGGAGGATCCTCCGCACACATCGCTCCTTTTTCTGAAATGGTTTAAGCGTTCCATTTCAATCGTTTCGAACCGTTTTGTAGATGCCCAAATCAGTTGTTGTGGGCTCCAAATCAAACATAAGCAAGGCTATTCCATGCGCATTTTGGTTCGATACCGGCAATTGGAAAGCCTCCCGAATGGGTTGCCTAAAACGGCGGTTATCACGATAAATAATATTTCGCACTTGATGAAAGAACCTTTTTATTGGGGACGAATGGTTTTTGAAGAGCATCAACAGCATTTTATTTCAAAAAACAAGCATTATTTAGCACAAGATATTGTTTCGGTTCGGGAAAAAGAAGTTTTGTATTTGCTTGCGCAAGGTTTAAGTTCTAAGGAGATTTCAAATAGGCTTTTTATCAGCCCGCATACGGTTGACCATCATCGGCGCAATATGCTGATGCGCACTGGGTTGCGCGATACGACTGCCCTTTTGCAGGTTATGCACATGATTGGCGTGATTTAGACCAGATACCATAAGTTGTTGTCATTTAATTTTGATTTTTTTAATTCTAATTTTAAAATCAGAGCTTAATGTTAAAGAATCGACAACAACGTTTGGAGGGTTTGAAACCCTCCAAACGTTGTTGTCGATTTTAACTTCAACTACTTATTGGAACGCGTTCCAATGGTATCCTTATTCGATTTCCCAAATGTCGCCCCATAAGCGATTCCCGCCATCGACATAGACAGTTTCGCCTGTAATATATTTGGCATAAGCCAAAAAAAGCGTCAATTCGGCGACTTCGCCCACCGTTCCAAGCCGTTTCATCGGGATTTTAGCACTCACGCCTTTCAACATCGCTGGCGGATAATTTTCCAAACCAGACGATTGAATAATGCCAGGTGCTACACAATTGAGTCGAATTCCGCGATTTGCCCATTCTACTGCCAGCGTTTGGGTCAAATTCATCACGCCTGCCCGCGCCGCGCCCGAATGCACCATCCCAGGGGTACCTCGAAAATTATTCAAAACGATGTTCACAACCGAACCCGATTGTTGTTTTAAAAAAAACTTTTTTGCCATCGTTTGTATCAAAAACCAAGTACCATTGAGGTTCGTATTGACCACCGCATTCCAGCCATTGAGCGAAATTGCTTCCGCAGGTGCTGGGAATTGCCCACCTGCATTGTTGATTAAAATGTCCAATTTGCCCGATTCGGCAGCAATCGTATCGGCGAGTTGAGCCACATTTTCGGGTTGCCGAATGTCCAAAACGAAGGCTTTGACATTCCCAAGCGGGTGCAAAGTGAGCATTGCCTGTTCCAATCGCTCTTTTTTGCGCGAAGCAATATAAACCGTCGCGCCACAAGCCAAAAATTGACGGGCAATCTCGTAGCCAATGCCGCTACCGCCACCTGTCACTAAGACCGTTTGATTTTTAAATAGATTTTTTTCAAACATAATTATTTTCAACACAAAAGTTACAAAAGACAAAGTAACGCATAAAAAATAAAGTTTGGGCTGAAGAAATTATCCAGAGGGAGCAAAATTTTTTAAAAAGGATTTTTTTGCAAAAAAAATCCTTTTTAAAAAATTTTGCTCCCTCTACCCCTTCTTTTAGAGGAACGTATCCGTCTCATACAAAAAAAGCTGATACGAGTGTATCAGCTTCAGCTATCCTTAAAAATTATTCCACAATCAAAAATTATCTTTGAACTGCCACAGGCATATTTTCATCATGTTTCCCGCTAAGACTTGGCGTTTGTGCGCCTGCGGTATATTTCATCACATTCTTAGTCACATAATCTGAAATTTCTTTAATTGTGACGATTTTATTTTTGTCTGCATCCGCTTCACCTTTCAAGCCTTTAATCAAAAAATGGCTGAACACGCCCGACCGCAAACCTTGGTCTTCCAATGAAAATTCCTCGCCTTTGGAGGACATAAACAATGCCAAACCACCAGTCGATTCGTTAAAAGCACTGTAATAATTCTGCAAAACGTTGTTTAAACCTTGTTTTGCGCCCTTAAATGCCAATAAAGAACCAGAATGACACGCATCTGCATAACAAATTTTATGCTTGGCTTTACTCTCCTCCATGATTTTCCGCACTTCGGAATGCAACAATTTGTTGTTAAAACCATCATAATCAATCGGCAAAAACGAACCTTCCAAGCCATGTCCCGAAAAGTAAAACACAATTACGTCATTATCATCCGCCCGCAACAAGGTTTGACGCATCGCATTTAAAATATTCAATCGAGTCGCATCTTCATCAATCAAGACTTTGACTTGGTTATCAGGTAACGCGCCGCCTTCTGGACTTTTCAAAAAAGCGTAATATTGATACGCATCATCATCCGAATATTTCAACATTTGCATGGAGGTATAACGACTTACGCCCACCACAATTGCCCAGATTTTCACCGCAGGATCTTTATCCACTGCCACTGGATTGCCCGACAAACCTTTATCTTTGGAAGCCAAAACGCCTTTCGGTTGACCGTATTCCCAAATCGCACCCAATACGCGCCCAGTCGTATAGTACATCACCCCTTCCCCATGCGGCGCGTGTTTTGCCCACCGACCTTCATAACGGTCGCCATTCACGTAGTGACAAACGCCTTCCCCTTCAGGCTGCCCTTCTGAAAAATCACCCACATAACGGCTGCCGTCCGAATACATAAATTGACCCCGACCTGATTTACAATACTCTGAATTACAATCTTTTAGCGTTTCGCTCACCGCAGGATTTGCCAATTGAACCCCATTTTCCCACAAAGTCATTGCCACCGTTCCATTCGCTTGCGTGACGCGCACTTCGCCATTCAACAAATTGTTAGACCACATGCCACTCCGCGTTTCGCCTGATGGATAAGCCATTGCGCCTTGTCCATCAAATTTGCCCGATTTGAAACTGCCTTCATAACGTTCCCCATTTTTGAAAAAATATTTCCCTTGACCATGCGGCATATCCATTTCCCAACCGCCAATATAACGATGACCTGTTGCAAAAAGCATCGTACCTTCACCCGAGATGCGATTTTTTTTGAAAGTGCCAATATACGTATTACCATTTGCATAGATATAAGTGCCATTGCCTTCTCGTGCATTTGCAGCCCAATCCCCGTCATATACATTGCCATTCGGCAAGGAAACTTTCCCTTTACCGTGCATCATACCATGCGCAAACGCGCCCACATACTTGCTGCCGCCATCGAACAAAAACGTACCTTTTCCATTTTGGCAATCGCCTTCAAGACATTGCGCTTGGACGGAGGTAACAAAAAGAACACTCATTGAAAGATTATTGAACCAGTTCCGCATCATCACAGGTAAATTATTTTAAGGGTTAATTAGAAGACATGTCTGAAAAATAATGTATTGTTTTTATCAAAAAAAGCCGAATATTTTTCTGCAAGATTCGTTATAGTTTGCGTCAAAATGGTTTCGGAAGCGATTTTCACCACTTTTTATATTTAACCCAAATATAAGGCTATTCTTGTATTATTTGGACTTAATGAGATGTTAAAGGACACTTTTTTAACAAAAAATTATTAACGTCGTTAATTAGTTGTACTTAGAATTTTAAATCCAAGTTCAAAAAAAGTGTAAATTTGCAACATAATTTATCTTATTGCATAGCTTTATCATTACAAATGAAACAAATTATTATCGTGACCGCTTTTTTTTTAAGCCTCCAAAGCAATTTCGCTCAAACAACAGCACAAGTTTTTGGCGTTATCACAGAAGTTGGCACACATCAACCTTTGGAAAGGGTGGTAGTAGGTATTAAAGAAAATAATCAATCGACGGAAACTAATGCCGCAGGAGAATATGGTATCGCCGTTCCGACAGGCAAAAAATGGACATTGATTTGCTTCAAAACGGGCTATAAAACGGCTGAAATGGTACTCGAACCCCTCAAAAATGGGGTTCAACGACAGATTGATGTCGAATTAGCCCCTGCTGGCTCTATTCAAACGGTGACGATTCGAGATAGAAAGTTGG
>JBDLWG010000006.1:0-5190 GCA_039804385.1 Bacteroidota bacterium | reverse complement strand
TTAAGATAATCAATTGATTTTCAATGGGAAGAGCATTTGAATACCGGAAAGCCTCTAAGCTGAAACGCTGGGCAAGTATGGCTAAAAATTTTACAAAAGTAGGTCGGGAAATCGCTATTGCTATCAAAGAAGGCGGTGGAGACCCGAATTATAACGCTCGTTTGCGCATGGCTATCCAAAACGCTAAAACGTTTAATATGCCGAAAGCAAATGTCGATAATGCGATAAAACGAGCAACTTCTAAAGATGCAGAAAATTATGCGGAAGTCGTCTATGAAGGGTACGCGCCGCATGGCATTGCCGTCCTCATTGAGACGACGACTGATAATCCGACGCGGACAGTGGCGAATATTCGCATGTATTTCAATCGGGCGCATGGTTCTTTGGGGACTTCTGGCTCGGTCGATTATATGTTTACGCGCAGAGGCATCTTTAAAATCAAGAAAGATGGGTTGGAATTAGAGGAAATGGAGTTGGATTTGATTGATCATGGCTTGGATGAGGTCAAAGAGGATGAAGATGAATATATCCTTTACACCCCTTTTACGGATTTTGGCGCGATGCAAAAAGCATTAGAAGAACGCAAAATCGAGGTTATCAGTGCAGAATTGCAACGGATTCCTTCAGTTTTGAAACAGTTGACGGATGAACAGGCGGAAGATGTCATCAAATTTATGGATAAATTGGAAGATGATGAGGATGTTGCCAATGTTTTTCACACGATGGACATGGGCGAGTAAAGGATTTGAATTGGAACATTTTCGAAATAAGATGCTGATGATTGTAAGGATTGTAAGGATTTTTAGCGTTCTTCAACCGAAAACATCCTTGCAATCCTTGAAATCATCAGCATCCTATTTCGAACCTTTTCCAAAACGGAAATAAATTTCTCAACTAAGTCGTTCCTGTTAAAGAATCGACAACAACGTTTTTTCGCTAATCGCCGTCAAAAACGCCTGCATTATCATAATGCAAAAAATGCCAAAGCGTTTGCCCTACTGCCCGTATCGTACTTTTATCAATATGACTCATCCCGCTATCCAAATGCGTATGGTGATATTCGCCCAAAAAGCGGTCTGCAGGATAATTAATAATGTCAATCATCGGAATTTGCGCGATTTCATTGACAAATTTATGGTCGTCAATCACCGCGTCCCGAGATGGTTCATCCACAAAAAGCTGCATATAACCCAATTGTCGGGCGGTTTTCCACACATTTTCGACCGTTCTTGCTGCATATTTGGTCGAAATCTGCTCTTTTGGGAAACGGGCATTTTTCGCGCCCACCATATCCAATAAAATCGCATGTTTCGGTTTGTAACTCGGCGCGTGCGGATTCCGCGACCAATATTGCGAACCTTGACACCAAGATTCGGTTGTTTGATTCGTTCCCCAATCCTCTGCATCGAAGAAAATGAGGTCAACACCCAAATGACTACTATCTTTTTGCAACATCGCCGCCATTTCCAACAAGATACTTACGCCTGTACCAGCATCATCTGCACCCAAAATGGGTTCTTTTTGAAATTTGGGGTCTTCATCCCGGTCTCCTATGTGGCGCGAATCCCAATGCACTGCGAATAAAACCCGTTTTGGATTGGCAAGATTATAAGAAGCGATGAGATTTGTACAACTTGTTTCTTTGCCCGCAGGCGTTTTGGCTTTGAATGGCTGCTCAATAACGGTCGCGCCGCGTGTTTTCAACTCCGAAACCAACCATTGACGCACCGCTTCATGCCCTTTCGTATCAAAATGGCGTTGACCGAAAGTCAATAATTTTTCCGTTAAGGCATAAGCCGCATCTGCGTTGAAAGTCGCTTTGACTTCAGGATAAGCCACTTTTGCAGGTGACGGCGGTGGTGGTGGTTCCACAACACGGTTATTGCCCAAGAATTTCAAAAAAAAAGGAGCAACCATTGCAAATACGATGATGCCCACAACCCAAGTCGTTTTGTTTTTAAACATTGATAATCAATTAGTTATAAATTGAAATGGTTTAACTGCCCAATACATAGTATACCGTTTGGAGGGTTTGAAACCCTCCAAACGGTGTTGTCGGTTATTTAGATTTAACGACTTAACGCTATGTGTTTGGCAATTGTATCTGAATTTGTTCAATGCGTCTTTTATTGACAGACAATACTTTAAGTGCGTATTTGTCATAAGCCAACTCTGTATCCACTTTTGGAAAACCGCCATGCAATTCTAAAACCAAACCTGCCAACGAATTGGAATCGCCTTTGCCTGCTTCAAACGTTTCGGTATCCACTTTCAGCACCCGCGAGACATCATTTAACAATGTTTTTCCATCAAAAACGTAGGTAAATTCATCTATTTTCTTAAAATCTACTTCCAATTCATCATCAAACTCGTCTTGAATCTCGCCAATCACCTCTTCCATGATGTCTTCTAAGGTCACAATGCCCGCGCTACCGCCATATTCATCCACCACAATCGCCAAATGCATGCGTTCCTTGCGGAAATCTTTCAACAAATCATGGATTTTGCGGCTTTCAGGTACATAAATCAAATTCGGACGCACCAAAGATTGCCATTCATAATCATGAGGTTCAAATAAATGGTCAATTAAATCTTTTGCATATAAAATACCAGTCATATTATCAAAATCTTCATCATAAATCGGCAAGCGACTAAACCCACATTCGGTAACAATTTGTAGTACTTCTTTATAACTTGTCCGAAAATCAATGCCCACCACATCCATACGCGGACGCATGACTTGTTTGACTGATACATCATTAAATTTTACAATGCGTTTTAAAATATCGACTTCTGTGTCGGCATCCACATCGTTTCGGACAGTGAGTTCGATGGCTTCATCCAAGTCATTTGCGGTCATTTGATTGTTTGCACCAGCCTGTTCTAAGCGTTTTTCGACATATTTGGTCGTTTTTATCAAAAAATTGGACAATGGCTTAAACGCAGACGACATCACACTCAAAGGTACAGACATGAATCGCGCTAAGGAAATCTTGTTAATCGTGGCATACGTTTTCGGAACTACTTCCCCGAAAAGCACCATCAAAAACGTCACGCCCACCACATTGACCCCAAAAGAAAGGGCTTTTTCCCAACTTTCAATCGTCCCTTTATGGAAAAACTCAAAACAAAAAGTAGCTAATCCCCGATACAAGGACGGCGGCGAAATATTTAATAAAAGATAATCCGATAATAAAACAATGGCAATATTGACAAAATTATTCCCAATTAAAATCGTCGCTAACAACCGTTTTGGATGTTGAATCAGGTGTGAAATGCGCACCGAAGAGGGCGATTCTTCATCTGAAAGGTCGTTAATATCATTAGGAGTCAATCCGAAATAGGCTACTTCCGACCCTGCAATCAAAGCGGCGCAGGTCAGCAGCACGCAAAACAAGACAAATGCACCCAACAAATCCGTCGTGGATGCTACTAAAAAAGGTTGGAATAACAGATCCGTCTCCATAAAAGGTTGGTCTTAATTTTTGATTTAAAAAAAAAAGCAGCTGACCGCAAAGATACTTAGAATTGCGATTTATTGCAGGACGCAATGGATTTTAATTTTTTTTGTATTAAAAATCATTTTCCAAATTATAGGCAATCAAATGGGTTTTGATTTCAATGCCTTCTACGATTTCAATTTTTGCTTGAACATTGGGATTCGTCACGCCTGCTTCCACAAAAACCAAATAAATCGCTGTCGTCAAACTCAGACGCTGTGCATACCAAGCTAATTGTTTTTCCCTTTTTTAAACTGTGTAATATTACTATTGCCTTACGCCCTAAATAATTAGGGAAATATCTCGCCGAAAAAAGGGGGGCAGAGAGCGCAAAATTTGATTTTTGATTTTTTTTTTGCAAAAAAAAATCAAAAATCAAATTTTTCTCTCTCTGGAAGGTCTTTTTCTTTTCCCTAATTGTTTTGGGCTTAATGCATTAGTTAGTTAGTTGGTTGGTTAAATCATTAATAATCAATTGCTTAACTAAGAAACTAATACATTAAGCCCAATTCAATTAGGGAAAAAAAGACCTTCCAGAGAGAGAAAAATTTGATTTTTGATTTTTTTTTGCAAAAAAAAAATCAAAAATCAAATTTTTCTCTCTCTGCCCCCCTTTTTTCGGCGAGATATTTCCCTAATAGGGCTTCATGCACTATAAATGCCTAATTCAATTATATAAAAAATATTTCAGTTTATGATTTTATTAAAAAAATTAATACCGATTATATTGATAATCAACAGTTCATACTTGTTAGCGCAAGAATTGAACTTCGCTGTGACGGTTTCAAATCCGCAAACCCGCGCTACGGATCCAAAAGTTTTCAGAGCATTGGAAACGAGTATCCGCGATTTTCTGAACAACACTAAATGGACGGAAGATGTTTTTGAAACGCAAGAACGGCTCACAGGCAACATTTTGTTGACAATTAAAGATGAGTTGAGCCCGACCGCGTTTCGAGGCGAATTGAGTATCACAGCAGCGCGTCCGATTTACGGTAGCGATGCGAGTACGCCGCTTTTGGTGTATTTAGATAAGGATTTTACCTTTTCTTACGAACAATTTCAACCACTTCAATATGCTAAAAATGTTTTTAATGACAATTTAACCGCTGTATTTTCGTATTATGCGTTTTGTATTTTGGCGGCTGACTACGATAGTTTTGCATCGGGCGGCGGTGAACCGTATTGGCAAGCGGCACAAGATATTGCCGTTGGCGTTCCAGGTGATTACAAAGCGGAGTGGCAAGGTAAAAATTTAGGGAATACGACGCGGTATTGGTTGATGGAAAATGCGACAGCACCTCGTTTTCGGGCGTATCGGCAGGCGATGTACGATTATCACCGACTTGGTTTGGACATTGCGGGAACGAATGTAGAGAAAACGAAGGGCGTTATTTTGCAAGTATTAGATAAATTGAAAGATGTTAATGAAGTGTATCCCAATGCTTTATTAGTTAGAATTTTTAGTAATACGAAAACTTCTGAATTAATTGAGATTTTCAAAAATGCTGGGCGGGAACAAAAAACGCGTGTGATTGCGATTATGTCGAAATTAGATCCTGCGAATGCGGGGAAATTTGCGGTTTTAGGATATTAATTTGAATTAGGAATGAAGGAATTTTAGGGAATTAAGGACGCAAAATCTAATTTTTGCGTCCTTAATTCCTTAAAATGCCTTTATTCCTAATTC
>JBDLWG010000005.1:0-8763 GCA_039804385.1 Bacteroidota bacterium | reverse complement strand
AACAATTCAATGACTTCTCGAATGGTATTTTTAACCACTTCGTTTTTCAACATGGTGCGGTCAACCCATGCTTGTTCGATAATTTTTTGATGATTTTTCATTGTATAATTAATTGATTATGAAATAGTTGCATCATATAAGTTGATTTAAAAGTCCTGCTGCCATTTCAATCGCTTGCGGTTTGCCGACATCTATCCAAATATCATTTTCGTGCAACCAACCCAAAACAGGTTGTTTCCGCGCCACTTCGAGGTATAAATCTATCATCGAAAAGACTTCCTCATCTGGCATCAATTTGAAAATTTTTGGATTCAACACTTGATAGGTGCTAAACGCATACATTTTCAAGGCTTGTTGACGCGCCTGCCGACTAATTTTTATATCACCCAATTTAATATTTGCCCAACCATACAATTGCATATTCGCATCATGCAACATATAACGACTCGTTTCCCGCCGTTGAACCGCATAGGTCGCAATTACTTTTTGATTCACATGATAATTTATCAAGGATTGTAAATCAATGTTACTCAATACATCCGCGTTACAGACTAAAAAAGGTTCTTTATATTTTTCAAAAAACCAAGCCGCTTTTTTCAAACCGCCGCCTGTATCCAACAATTTTTCGCGTTCATCTGAAAAAGCAATGTTGATTCCAAAAGCCTTTTTTTCGGCAATAAAGGCTTCAATTTGGTCTGCAAAATGGTGAACATTGATGATAAGATCCGTTACACCCAATTTTATCAGGCGACGAATGTTGATTTCCAACAAAGAGATGCCACCGACTTCTACTAAGGCTTTCGGGCGGTGGTCTGTTAAAGGGCGGAGGCGTGTGCCGAGTCCCGCCGCAAAAATCATAGCGCGCATAGTTCCATTTTTTTTATAAACAATCTAAATCTACTTCGTAAGAATTTGATTTTAAATGAGTTATCTATTTACTTCGGGATAATTGTCAAATCAACATCCATCATTTTTAAATAAAAGTTTCAAGATTCGTAAATATATCAACACCATATTGATAAATTTTATAGATTTCATCATCTGTCAATCTTTTGATAATCGACGCGCCATCTTGCCAATCCATTAAAAAAACAGCTAATTCATCCCGCCCATTTTCCAACAAATCGTTTAAAACGAAAGGGCTATGCGTTGTAATAAAAAATTGGTTGCTCGTTGATTGAATCATTTCCTGCGTAATATCCACGATGTAAGGCGCGAAAGCATGCGCTTCGGGTTCTTCAAAGAGCAAAATCGAATCTTTATTAGAAACAATTGCCGTTTTGTAAAAAATAATGCGCTGTAATGTATCTGCCATCGCGCTGTATGGTAAAGTCATGCCATTCAAAAGTGTATTATTCCCTTTTTTGAGTGGTTTCACGATTCTCATCGTGTATGTTGCTTGGTCGAGGAACAAACCTAAACCATATTCTTTAAAAACACCTGCAAAATCTTCCACTAAACTCGGATGCCGAAACAACGATTGTAACAGGTTCGTGCCATAAGGTGGTGTTAGAAAAAGATGCTTATCTTTTCGTTGTAATCCTTTTGTGGGCATTTTTGTAGCACTATCCTGTAATTCACTTTTGAAAATATATCTTTTGACGGCTTTGAAAAAAGGGCTATTACTCGCTTTTAAACGCTTCCCAGTAGAGGATTCACTTAATTGAGATTTAATAATTCCATTATACATTTCTCCTTGATATTCAATAACTAAATCCTCTAAACTATCCAATGTCACCGTACAATCCAATATATTGGTTTGTATTTTAATGGAAAATTGAATGTCTGCATCGAAAAATAAAAGTGGATTGCGCTCGCATCGAATATAAAATTCAAGCGCGTTATTAAAATACGAAGACACATTCGACAAATTGTGTGGCAATGAGAAAAAACTCAATGCCTCCAAAATATTCGATTTCCCAACATTGGGTTTTCCAATCAACACATTGATACGCTTGCAATCTTTTAATTCAACTTTGCGAAGCGATTTAAAATTTTCAATCGTAATATCCGTAAAAAAATTTTTATTTTGCATCGTTTACCAATGTTGCGGTGCTACGCACCTATTCAATCTATTTTTGGGTGTCATCTCCTAAATTGTAGCAATTTTTACGGCTCTATTTTCATAGTCAATCACAGTTGGTTTACTCGTGCCGATGTATTGAATTATCAACACATAAAATTGATTATCAATGATTTGCGTTTTTTGAAAGGATTCAAAATCAAAATGAAGCGGCAATACAATATAGCGATTTTTTTGATGATTCAAACGCAATTCGTTCAATAATGTATATTTTTCGACCCGCTCGACTTCTTCCAAAAGCCACGTTTTAGGCTTCATTTTGGGAAACAAATAATAATCAATCGCTATAAGTTCGCGCAAAATCACGTCCTCTGGATAATACTGCATGGCAAAATCGGCTAAAATCTCAAATACATCTGTCAAGGCATATTGATGAAACGGTTTCCGTTCCACAAAATGAAAACCCAAACCGCGCAAAAAATCAAAAATACTATATTTACCTGTCACATATCGGAGCGTGTGCAAGGTGCGTTTTTTATTCCAATAAATCTCCAAAGCATTCTCTAACAACTCCATCTGATGTAATTCAGCCCTTGATAAATAATTACTTTCTATAATCTGATAAGGCGGATTCGGGTCATAAATGAAACCATGTTGTGCCGCTTTATGACGCACCGGCGTACCTTTTAAGAATTTCAAGAAACCAAGTTGCAATTCGGGCGCGAATAATTTGAAAACTTCTTCAAAACTATATTGAATATCTCCCCAATAATCCAACGCCAAACCCACTATTAAATCCAAGTGCATTTCCACTTTATGTTCCAATTGTTGGATAATACTCTTGGTTTTATCAAAACTTTGTTTGCGACTGACTTCCAAATTCGCTTTTTGATTCACCGTTTGAATCCCAATTTCAAACCGAAACAAGCCTTTTGGCACATGCTCATTAATAAATTTTATAATATCAGGATGCAAAATATCAGCCGTAATTTCAAATTGAAACACATTTTCGGGGCGATGATGCGCCAAAATAAATTTAAAGATGTCTATGGTGAAATCGCGTTTGATATTAAAAGTCCTATCTAAAAATTTTATCACCCGTCCATGTGTCATCAAGTACAACAAATGTGCTTTTATCGTCTCATTCGGCAGATACCGGACTTTATTATCCAAACTCGCCAAACAAAATTCGCATTTATACGGGCATCCGCGAGAGGTTTCAATGTAACACACCTTATTAAACAACTCTTGAGGCGTATCGTTTTCATACGGATTAAGGTCTTTGTACAAGGATAAATCAAACATTTGCGTTGTTTGAAAATATCGAATGCCTTGATTATCATCCTTTTGAATCAAATTCGGCACATCCTTAACATTCGGATACGCATCCAAAAAGTTTTTAAAAGGCACTTCGCCTTCGCCCGTAATGATGTAATCGACCTGTGGCAACACAATGACATCTTGCCAATCATAGCTCACTTCGGGCCCGCCCAACAAAATTTTAATTTGTGGATTCAAGATTTTAAGGCGCCGCGCCACTTCCAACGTCTGCATAATATTCCAAATATAACAGCTAAAAGCCACCACTTCATAGCGGGCGCAGGCTTCCGCAATGCCGTCTTTATCCTCTTTGATGGTAAATTCGCGCCAAGACAACCCCGTGTGTGCTTTGTTAAGTTCGTATAAAAGGCGAATAGCGAGGTTGATGTGGATATATTTCGCATTCAGCGTGGTTAGTAAAACAGTCATAAGCAGCATTTAAGATTAAAAAAAAATCGCAAACCGATAAGCCGGATTTTGTCCCATTCCAACAGGAATGGTCTCCATCATTTATCTACGTCGTGGATCACTCCAAAACTCTATCTGCCTACCCCTCCCGCGAGTCGAGCCGACTCGTTTTAGGCTATATTGCTACGCCTAATTCGGGATGTACATGGCATTTCAACCCGCAAGGTTTACCCGCAACCCGTTTACACGCGGTCGCCGTGCGCTCTTACCGCCCATTTTCACCCTTACCTCTCGTTAGAAAGGCGGTTTTTTTCTGTGACCCTCTCTGTTATCCTGCCCTTTTGAGGCAAAATACCCACCCGTTAGGTGGTGCGGCTGCTCTGCGTTGTCCAGACTTTCCTCATTTTCGGCAGTTGCCGAAACCGCGATGGAGTGGTTTGCGATTTATAAGGGGCAAAAATAATCTTTTTTAGCATCTTTTCATATCCAAATATCGTTTTGTGTTAGATTTGCATCCTTTTTCAGCAGTTTCTAAAACCGTAACCTTATCAACTATGAATTTTTATTGGCTCTACGAATTACCCAATTGGTTATTCTTCACTTTAATCGTCGGTTTTTTTGTCTTTTTTTCAATAGCGGGAACGTTATTTTTGGGTCGGCGGTTAGAAAATTATTTTGGTTTGAGCGCGGAAACCAATGATATTGTAGCTACTTTTTTGTCTTTGAGTGGTGTTTTTTATGGCATTACGCTTGGTTTAATCGCCGTTTCCACTTTTGAAACCTTCAATGAAGCCGAAGCGAGTGTCAATAATGAAGCAAATTCGCTCAATACCCTTTATCGCGCTATCAATCTTTTTGAACGACCCGAAAAAAAACAGATGCGTGTTACCCTCAAAAAATACGCGATTTACATGGTCAAAGATGGTTGGAATTTGCAACGACAAGGCATCGTTCCCACAGGATTATCCTCCATTGTAGATACTTTTCAAAAACAATTAATTAATTATGAATTATTTACAGATAAAGATAAAATTGTATTTGAAGAAGTTTTAAAAGAATTTAATATCCTCAGTGAACGGCGGCGACAACGCGTGAGTTGTGTTACATCGGGATTGCCTTCTACGATTTGGGTCATTTTGCTCTTGGGCGCGTTTGTTAACATTGCCCTTACATGGTTATTAGTAATTGGGAATCGGCGATTTGACTTATTGATTAATACATTGAGTGGGATTTTATTGGGCGCGTTGATTTTTTGGATTGCAGCCATGGATAATCCATTTCGCGGCGAATACAGCGTAAGTTCAGAAGCGTTTGAATTATTATTAAAAGGCGTGATGAAATAAATATAATTGATTGATTACCAAACCTTTGGAGGGTTTGAAACCCTCCAAAGGTTGTTGTACTAATTTTGATTGGGCATCTATCACACTTTCAAAATCAATTTTCCAGTCTTATCTCCTTGATACAGAATCAATAACGATTCAGGAAATGTTTCAATACCTTCTACGATATGAAAAGATTCTTTCAAGCGTCCTTCTTTCATCCAGCCACTCATTTCCGCAATCGCTTCCCCGTAACGCGCCGCATGGTCGAATACCACAAAACCTTCCATCCGTCCCCGACTTGCCAATAATGCCAAATAATTAGACGGTCCTTTGATGCGGTCTGTGTTGTTATATTGAGAAATCGCGCCGCAAATTACAATCCGTGCGTGCATCCGAATCATTGCCAAACAAATATCCAACGTTTCGCCGCCCACATTGTCGAAATAAACATCAATGCCTTCAGGACAGGCTTTGCGCAATTGCGTTTTCAAATCTCCATTTTTGTAATCTATAGCAGCATCAAAACCAAGATTTTGCACCAAATGAGCGCATTTATCCGCACCGCCCGCAATGCCCACTACGCGACAACCTTTGATTTTGGCAATCTGCCCAACAATGCTTCCAACCGCACCTGCCGCGCCCGAAACCACCACCGTTTCCCCCGCTTTCGGTTGACCGACTTCCAAAAGGGCAAAATACGCCGTCATGCCCACCATGCCAAGCGTTCCCAAATACGTTGTCAACGGAGCTAATTTGGTACTCACTTTGGTCAAACCTTTCCCGCCAACCGCGTGAAAATATTGTTGAACGCCAAAACCGCCCGTCACTTTATCGCCAATTTTATATGTATCGTTTTGAGAATCAACGACTTCGCCTACGCCGCCTGCCCGCATCACTTCCCCAATATCCACAGGGCGAATATAGGATTTGCCAAGACTCATCCACCCGCGCATGGCAGGGTCGAGTGAAATATATTCGATTTTCACTAATACGTCTCCTGCTGCTAAGGGCGTAGTGTCGTGAGTAGCGATATCCCAATCGCTGCGTTTCGGCATCCCTTGTGGACGCGCTGCTAATTTGATTTGTAAATTTTTCATACAATGATTGATTTAAAAATAACACTAACGTCCGCAAGGGTTGAACGCTCGCAGACGTTACAAATTTACAACATTTTATTATAATTTTTAAAATCTTTTCAAACACGCTTGCATTCGGTGCAAATCATTGAAAAATTCAACTAAAATTGGATTTAAAATCCTCAAAAAGCGATTTTTGCATTCCCAAATTAATTCCATTAAATCGTTATACACATGCAGAATCATTATTTGAATCACCAATTTAAGGCACATATCTGTGAAAAATCCGTGAAATCCCGTGAAATCCCGTGAAATCCGTACATCCATCAACCCACACCAAAATTGTCAAAAACCAAAAAACCAAGCAAATGCGCCCTAAATTCCTAATTCAAATAAAAAAGGCATGAGCGCACCGCAGCGCACCCATGCCATATAGTGGTTTTGTTTGTAAGTACTATCCTAAATCGCGTCCAGCATTCAAGTACGTTTGATACTGCTTCAAGCGTTCCCATTCTCCTTTCGCCGCCATGTCGGATTGACCTGGCCAAGTCGTCGGATTGTGGATGCGATAACGGGGTCCTGCTGCTCTCAAAATTTCTTTGATGCGTTCAGGCGTAGTTACCGCCAACTGTTTGAAGGTAAAAATGCCTTCTGCGAATAAAAGTTGTTCGATTTTCGGACCGATACCTTCGACAATTTTCAAATCATCTTTTTTATCGCCCCGATTCCAACCCAATATCGTCCGCGATTCCTGAATCCAATCCCAAGACGGGTTCAAACCCAAATATTCGCGCACCCAAACCATATCTTCTGTGCGCATGTTCGCCCATTGACGATAGGTGTAAATGCCCAAAGCATACAAACGACGGCGTGTGCGCTCATCCATGCCTGTCAAACCAGCAAAATCATCTTTTTCACTTTCGTCAGCGCGTCCCATGACTTCAAAATTTAATTTGCCTATCAAGGTGCGTAACTTATTTAAAAATTCGATTTCATCTGCTGCATCAGACAATTGTGTGGTAGCACGAGTTGTTGTTGTAGTAGTCACCGAAGAAGCATCTGTCAAAGGCGGATTTCCCACCAAAGATTGCTGACTGCCCGAACGGAAACCCACCGATTTAAACGCAGGATGCGTTTTATAACTTTCCAATTCGACTTGCAACTCCGTAACCACTTTTTCAGATTCGCGCAAACGGGTCTGCAAACCTTCATAACGAGCGTTCAAACCACCATCTTTGCGGGTCGCATTGAGGTAAAACTGATTCAATCGCTCATAATCGCGGGTCAGCGCGTCACGTTCTGCCTCTGCTTCCGACAAAGCTTCCTTCGTTGTCTCGTACCGCTTTCGGTAATCCTCCATATCCGTACTCGCCTTGCCATAGCGCACCGTTGATTCATTCAATTGTTGACGCAATGGATTCAATTCTTTTTCGAGACTCGAATATTGATTTTTCCAATTCTGATGTTCTTTCAAATAAGCATCACGCTCTTCCAAAACACTTTCGTACCGTTGATTTAAATCCGCGAAATTCGACACATTTTGCTGCACATTTTGCTGTATCGTATTCATTTTCGATTGATAATCAGCCAGTTCGCGTTCTTTTGCCGCTTGTTGAGCCGCCATTGCTACTTGTGTATCTTCCAAATTTTTGCGCAATTCTGCTACAGTTGCATCAGAGGATTCGTAAGACATCGCCAATTGATCGTATTTATCTTGCCAACCGCCGATTTGACGATTGCCCGATGCTTCCAATTCTTTCAACGCATCATTCAATTTTTTATTGATTTTTTCCGCCTTATCCGTTTTCGTTTTCAACGATTTGTACTCATTCGACAATTCCGCAAATCGTTTTTCCAAATCCCGAACCGTATTTTGATGTCGTTCTGCGGCAGCACTTGCAGTGGAACCTTCTGTTTCCGCTTGCGCAAATCGATTGCGCAAACCGTCATATTCCCCTTGCAACTGCATGTAACGCGCTGCCAAATCTTTCGCAGCACTATCGCCCGTTTGCTTAAATCCATCAAAATCAGTTCTTAACGCATTGTAATCATCCATCAATTGATTATAACGACTCGACCAAGTACTCGCCCCTTCCGTTTGCACGCGCTCCAAATTCCGATAATTCACCGATTGATTATCATACGCTTGTTGCAATGCTTCATACTGTTTTGCCAAATCCAATTGTTGAGCATTCGCCGCTTTTTGCAACGCATCATACTGTCCGCGCAACGCATCATAATCCGATTGAATCGAAGCAATTTTGCCTTGCCACATGGTCTGACCTTCTGCACCCAATCGCTTAACTTGTTGATTATCATTCACTTGTGCCTGATGTTGGTCTTCCAAATCCGTATAACGCCCTTGCAATTCATTGTATTTACCGTCCCAATTTGCTTTATCACCTTCGCGTTGTTTTTCTAAATGCACATATTGGTCACGCAAAACATCATAATCATATTGCAAATTATTATACTTTTTATCCCAAACCATATGATTATCATTCGTTGATTTTTCGAGGTTTTGGAAATTGACTTGGTGCGATTTGTACTCATTCGAGACATCCGAATACCGTTGATTCAATTCGTCATAATCGCCTTGCAGACGCGTATA
>JBDLWG010000004.1:0-4090 GCA_039804385.1 Bacteroidota bacterium | reverse complement strand
CCCATAAGGGCATTGACCGGGTGCGCATGCAGGCAAAAGGTTATGGAAAACACAAGCATATTGCCAATGACAATACGCCCGAAGGCAAAAAACAAAATCAACGGGTGGAAATTAAGATATTGAGTTTGAATAGATAAGTTATTGCGAATTAAGGTATGTACCAAAAAATGGGTATCTAAAACATAAATCATTTTTGGTTTTCAATCCGTGAAAGTTTAGCGATATTAAACTTGAACGCAGTCGTGTTTACCATCCATAATTTAGGCTATACGACTCACACGACTCATTTTACTTATAAAAAAAATGTAATGTTAATTAGAAGTTAATATTTAAAAAATTAACCGTTAATATATTAGATATTGTAAATAAACATATCATATTTGTCCTGTATTTCAAAAGAGACTGTATAACAGTAGATACAGAGCAGGAAAGAAACGAACATATTGTCTGTAAAAATCATGTCAAATAGGAATCCTACCCGTTTAGACGATGGCAACATTGCCTAAACGGGCGCGTGATTACGGGATATTCAATATTTTGTGGGTTTGCAAACTGAGAGACCATTTCGGATTTTTTAAACAAAATTCGACCGTCATTTGAGTATGTACGGCTTGCAAAATGCCATCCATCGGTTGTAGATAAAACGTATCGAAAGACAGCGATTCATAATTTTCGGGCATCGCGCCCGCCTGTGGAAAGACCAATTTCAATTCATTTCCGTGCTGTATCACTAATGTAGTACCCGCTTTCGGACTGACGCAGACCCAATCAATGCCCGCAGGCAATGGCAAAGTTCCGTTGGTCTCGACCGCTATTTCTAAACCGTATCGATGAAAAGCATGTATCAACCTATCGTCCAATTGGAGCGCGGGTTCACCCCCTGTACACACTACATAGGGCTTGCCTTTGCCTGTCGGCAACCAAGCAGCTGCGACCGTTTGCGCAAGCAAATCGGCGGTATGAAAAACCCCGCCATTGACTCCATTCGTTCCTCTGAAATCCGTATCGCAGAATTGGCAAATCGCTGTTGCGCGGTCTTTTTCCCTGCCAGACCAGAGATTACAACCCGAAAATCGACAAAATACAGCAGGACGACCCGCTTGAGCGCCTTCGCCTTGCAGGGTGTAAAAAATTTCCTTTACTTTATACGCCATAAAATAGATTTTGGTTAACTTTTTGTTGCATTTTTTATAAGTTTTTTTTTTGCTCTACCTAAATGCTTTAAGTGCTAAATAATTAGGAAAATGTCACGCCGTCAGAGTGGGGCAGAGGGAGCAAAAATTTTTGAAAAATGATTTTTTTTGCAAAAAAAATCATTTTTCAAAATTTTTTGCTCCCTCTGAAAGCTATTATTTTCTATTTTTTTTAGAACTTCATGCCATTGCGCTCTTTTTTGAATACAATTACGCTGTTACCTCTGTTGCGTTTACACGTCGAAATGATAAATTTTTAATGCAAAACCGCCATTTATTCCAGTGAATAACATATTTATAAAATAAAAATTTTCAAATCATAAAGCCTTAAATTTGGAAAACTCAAAAAAAGGTTTTTATATTTGCGCTAACAAATTGTTTTAAAAATCAACCTGTAGCGCAATCTGTTGATATAACAGTACAAAGCTACATCATTTTTTTCATTTTATCCTCTCAATCATCAACAATGAAAAGTAACGATGTTAATCCACATCAAGATAGCAAGTGGCATGCCGCACCCAAATCGAGCAAGCAAGTCGGTTATGCGCACTCGGCAGACGCGCCCGAAACGTTGATGCAGCAGGTGCAACGCGTTTATGAAGGTCTTTCGCGGTGGGCGGTTTCTTTCAAACATAGATTTGGGTTATACGGGCCTTTTGGAATTATTGTTAAAGTATCTATATTAGGTATATTTATATTTGCTGTTTTTCAAAAGGACTTGCAAGTAGGCAATAAAAATACTAAATTTGCCCCGACAAACGGTAAAGCGACCAAAGCGTCTTTTTCGGGTAATAATCCGTTTGCGCCAACAGATGCAAAAGACATTGCAAATGCGGAAGTAGCTTCTTTTATTGAGCGTTTTTCCAAAATTGCAGTCGCGGAAATGGATAAATTCAATATTCCTGCGAGTATTTCGATGGGGCAAGCCATCATTGAGAGTCGGGCAGGACAAAGCGTTTTGGCTACCAAAAATAACAATATGTTTGGAATCAAATGCTTTTTGAAACCAGGTGCCAATGCGACTTGTGGTAAAACGCATTGTACGAACCATTTCGACGATTCTGGCAAAGATTTTTTCAGAAAATACGAAAATGGATGGGAATCTTGGCGCGAACACAGTCTTTTTTTGACCAAAGACCGTTATCAACCCCTTTTTAAAGCGGGTAAAGATTACAAAATATGGGCAAAAGGGTTGCGCGAAAATGGTTATGCAACAGACCCCGATTATGAACGCAAATTAATTAGTGTGATTGAACGATACAAATTGTATAAATTAGACGAATTATAATACGAGTTTAAACACCGTTTGGAGGGTTTTAAAACCCTCCAAACGGTATTTAAAAAGGAACGTTTTAATACACTTGTTTTCTACCCTAAAAGATTGAAAATTAATTATTTAGAAAACTTGGCATTTTTTTTAATAGAATCATAAAAATACACTCTTAAAACAAACATTACCAGCAATCATGTCAAAATTTTTTGTAACAGGCGCACTGCTTACGATTATGGGCAGTTTTATTCTGTTTCCAAAAACAGAGGGGAATGATGGAAAAAAACCGAATCAAAATACGGTCATCACACCCCTAAAAGATCAAATTCATTTCAAGCGGGAAGAACGCAACATGAGTGTCGCGCAATTGGCGCAAGCCACTGGCTCGACATCCCTCATGATTGAAAAAATTGAGAAGGGCGAGACGATTCCTTCTCGGGAGTTGATTGTGAAGATGCAAGAAGTCTTGAAAACAGACTTCATTTTAGACGGTTATTAAACTTGGGGTTTGAATTAGGATGAATAGGATGCTTAGGATGCTTAGGATTGATTTTCAATTTTTTAAATCCTATACCTTTCCTAAATAAGTTGAAAAATAAATTCGAGCACAACTTGCGTCAAGTTTGAAACTTGACGCAAGTTTATTTTACCAACGGATGTAGGATAAGTAGATAAAATCAATCCTGAAAAATCCTATTCATCCTAAAAATCCTAATTCAGACCCAAGCTGAAATATTTGAATTTAAATTAATACATTGAGAAAACAACATTACTATGAATTACCATTCTATGTTCCAAATCGCATTTTGGACGCTTGCGTTTAGCGTTTTTTACAGTTATTTAGGTTATGGCATTTTGCTGTATATCTTATTAAAAATCAAACGGCTTTTTCGCAAAAAGATTGATTTACAACCGATTACAGAGGATTCAAAACTCCCCGAAGTGACCTTTTTGGTCGCAGCTTACAATGAGGAAGCGTATATTGAAGAAAAAATACGCAATTCCTTAGCCTTGGATTATCCAAAAGACAAAATCCGTTTTTTATTCGTCACAGATGGCTCGAATGACAAAACACCCGATTTAATTCAAGAATTTGAGAATCGGGCAGGTCATCGCATCGAATTATTTCACAAAACAGAGCGCAAAGGTAAAATTGCAGCGGTAGAACGCGTCATGGATTTTGTGGAAACCCCCATTGTCGTTTTCACGGATGCGAATACAGACATTAATAAACAAGCGATTCGTAACATCGTTCATCATTATCAAGACCCGTCGATTGGGGTGGTTGCGGGTGAAAAACGCGTTCAATCGGCTGAAAAAGCGGAGGCAAGCGCGGGTGAAGGCATTTATTGGAAATACGAATCGGTCTTAAAGAAGTGGGATGCCGAATTATATTCGGTTGTTGGGGCAGCAGGCGAACTTTTCTCTATCCGAACTGCTTTGTACAAACCTGTCGAAAAAGATACGTTGATTGAAGATTTTGTCATGACTTTGCGCATTGCGCGACGCGGTTATCGCATCGCCTATGAGCCAAATGCCTATGCAGTGGAAGGCACATCCGCATCCGTCGCAGAGGAATTGAAACGCAAAATTCGGATTTCCGCAGGTGGTTTGCAAGCGATTTGGC
>JBDLWG010000003.1:0-5315 GCA_039804385.1 Bacteroidota bacterium | reverse complement strand
TGAAATCTTTTTTCGCAGGATTGCTCTCGTCATAAGTTTCTAATCCAACGCTTGCAATTTTATCATCATCTTTCAACGCCAATCGCTTGCGCAAATCCGCTAATACTTCATCGTAATAACCCACCGCATCAATCAATTTATATTTAACACCATCTTGAGGCGTTCGCACCTTCATTTCATTGGCAATATCATATAAATCAGCCACTTGAATATTGCGTGATTTTGAAATATTTGCTAAAAAGATGTCGTATAAACCACCTAAATATTCGCGCACTTGCATTCTATTTTGGGGACTCATGGCGTTGAAACGGAATGGTTCGGTTGCCGATTTGAATTGTCCTGCATAATAGACTTGGGTTTTCACGCCAATTTTATCCAACATATCTTTGAAAAAAGGCATATCGGATGCAAAACCATCAAATTCGACCATGCCTAATGGACTCACCGTGATTTTATCCGCCACCGAAGCCATATAATAGCCACCTTGCGACAACGCATCTGCGTATGCAACGATAAATTTCCCACTTTTTTTAAAATCTTCCAAAGCACGCCGCATGCTGGATGCAGTGGCATGTCCCATTCCATGTCCCAATTGTGGTTTTATCAAAATCCCTTTGATATTCGGGTCCTTTTTAGCGCGAGCTAAGGCAGCCGTAGCCGCATGCAGCCCTAAAATCGACTCTTGTTGAAAAGGGTCTCTTTCACTCGTATTGTCGGTCAATTCGGGAACGGATTTGGAAAAATCTAATTCCAAAATACTATTCGGTTTAATTGGTTTTGATTTGCTTTGATTCGATGCCATGCGCACCGCGCTCCCAATCCCCCAGATGCCAAACACCACTACAAATAAAAATACGCCAAGACAAGAGGCAAACACGAATTTAAAAAATTGTTTCATCGCTATCAGAATTATTTTTAGAAAAAATATTTTTGGATTTGAATGGAACAAAGTTAAGTCGAACTGCCTTTTTAAGGTATTTTTTTAGATAAACCGTTAATTTTTGTGGATGAAGCAAGCGAATGATCTATCATACACCGTTTGGTATCTGCATTTGGAGCGCAACCATAGACGCAAACGCCCATGAAGCCTAAGAAAAGGTTTGTAAATCGCATTTGTTTTGGTTTTTATATCAAAAAGGATGGAATTGTGGGTGATGGATCTACGGATTGCACGGATTTCACGGGATTGGTACGGATTTTTTTTGAATACAAATCCGTACTAATCCCGTGAAATCTGTGAAATCCGTACATCCATCATCCCCAATTCAAAAAATATCAAGATTTTTCATAATAAATTGGATTCGACAAATACTCCATACACAGCGGTTCTAATTCCGCTTCGGTTTTCGTACCAACATTGCGCAACTTAGCAAAAGAAGAATGTTTTAAAAAATAACAAATAATCTCCTTTAAATTGTGCAAATTATTGATTTCACAAATATTTCGAGTGCGAATCAACAAATGATGTTTTTCAGAAACCGCTTCCAAACTCACCGTTTCCAATAAATCCTTGCGCAAAGGGTTGAAAACGGGATCCTCTTCAGGTAACTCGGCGTGTTGCAACGCAAATTGTTCAATTTTTTGAACAAACGTTTGTAAATCTGCGGTGTATTTGGGTCCAATATTGCGAACTTGACTCACTTCTATTTTTTTCTTTAAAAATTTTTGAGCAAAGTCATCAAATTCAATCCCATCATCCAACGTCGCCAAGATCGCTTGCCCCACTCTCGGATGCGCCGTCCGAATCGATTCCATGATATATCGCTCTATAATTTCCCGTTTTGGGTCGGAGAGCATGCGCAAAATGGGCGGAATATCCCCCCAATAACTTCTTCTTATGAATGCCATTGATAAATTATCTGTTTATAATTTTATGTTTTCCAAAACATTTTATGTCTAACGGTCAACAAGGTAATGCATAAAACCATCGTCGTGAATAAACAACCTTTGAAAATGCCGCTATACGCATTCGCGTTCATCGCAGACCAAGGTTTTACCAAACCGGTCAAACGCAAAAAGGGGATGATAATTAATTGTCCCGAGACGTAGGCAACCATTGGATTTTGCCCGACTAAGGAAAAAATCCGCCGCACCCAGCGCAAAACATCCACTTTTTGGAGGCAGCAATAGCATACTATTTGATAAAATGCTAATCCACTTGTGACGAAAAAGTAGCTAAACGTAGCGGGGTCTTTTTTAATGCCGCCTTGATAGCTTTCAAAAACCAATCCTAATATTAATAAAAAAGCACCACTTCTGGTTAAATCGCGCTGTGCAGGCGATAAATGTTTGGCAGTTAAAAAATCTAATACAACAATAATGATTATATTTAAAATCGAATTAATCAATAAGTTGCGCGTAAAAAGTCCCCATAAATTAATCGGCACTAAGGCAAAAGCAAAAACGGCAATGAATAACAATCGGTCTCGATGTGAAGAGTTTGGTTCTGCCACCGATTCGCCTGATTCGCTGCCTAATAATTCGCCAGCATGGATTCCGGGGACAATGATAAACAAATATTTCAAATATTCAAACCGATAAAGCCATCCCCAATGCGTTTCTACGAAAATTTCTTTATACCAATTGCTTTCTTTTCCCAAAAAAATGACTAATAAGATGGGTAATAATAACCATTTCAAAAGCGGTTGCCGCCAAGTTATCCAATAAAGGAGCGAACCAAAAAACGCCATATTTGCCAGTATGAGCAAAATAATATCACTTCTTTTTAAACAAAATGCCGCACATAATTTGCTTTCTGGGTATTTTAAAAAACTTAATAGCGTACAGGCTGCTGCAAAACTCAATAATTGTCGCACGGTCGAACTCATGCCTTCCGATGCAAACGGGCGCAAATACATTCCAAATAGTAAAATAAATCCTAATAATCCAATACAACATTCCAACGTTTGCGGGTCTGCGCTCAATTGCAAAGGCTTGACATGATGCAAAAATATCGCAAAAAAGGCTAATAAGATAAATCGTTTGAATATATCGGCACCGATTGCCCAAACGGGCATTTGTCGTTCGACTTTCCCGCGAAAAGCGAATGGAAACGCTGCACCCATAGCAAATAAAAAGAATGGGAAAACCAAATCGACCCAAGTGATGCCCGCAATCGGCGTGAATTTGTGTAGGGGCGGCGGCACTTGTGCATGATACATCCAAGCAGGCATCACGCCGTCAAACGGGATGCCGCCCGACAACACCATCCCCGAAATGGCGATTCCTCTTAATAAATCTAAACTTTCGCTGCGTTGAATGTCCATGTTGACTTGGATTTTTTGGAGTTATTGTATGCCTACTTTTTATTATATTGCGTCATTGTCAAGGGCAGACCAATCACGCCAAATGCCTTGATGACTTCATTCGCATACGTGATGATTTCGGGCAATTGCTCTTTTTCTTCGGTCGTCCAATCGCCCAAAACGTAATCCGCTTGTTGTCCTTTGGCAAAATCGCTGCCGATACCAATCCGCAAACGCGCATAATCGCCATCGCCCAACAAACTTTCAATGCTTTTCAACCCATTATGTCCGCCCGCGCTCCCATTCGGACGCAATCGTTGTTTCCCAAATGGCAATGCTAAATCATCTAAAATTACTAAAATATTTTCTTTATCAATATTTTCTTTTTGCATCCAATAACGTACTGCCTTGCCACTCAAATTCATATACGTAGAAGGTTTTAATAATACGAATGTCCGCGATTTGTATTTCACGCGAGCAACACTGCCCAATGTTTCTGTTTTAAAACGCATTTCATAGGCTTTCGCCAATTGTTCCACCACTAAAAAACCAATATTATGGCGCGTATTTTCGTATTCCGCGCCGATATTGCCCAAGCCCACTATCAAATATTTCATGGTATCTTTTTCGACAACTGTTTTTTTGAAAATTTTTTTTATAAAATCAAACATTTTTACGCATCAATTTTATTAACTAAGTACGTCACCACACCCGACAAGCCAAATCCGCCCAAAGCCCCTTTCGCATAATTCAATAAAGTGGCACGCACCGTATGATACGAACCTTGTTGTATATTTTCAACCATTTTTTTATAATCACTGATGTCATTTTGTGGATATAATTTTATCCACATATCTTTTTGAATTTCAACCAATTTTGTATCATAATGATTATACATATAATATTCCATCCCATGCGCAATCAAATTGCCCATTAAAAAAACGCCAAAAGAAGCGCGCAAAACTTGTTTAAATTCGGTCGCGTTTCGCGCACTTTGCCGCGCTGATACGTACATCAATACGAGGAAAATTACCAATTCAATGAATAGGCGCGTCCCACTGCCAACGTACATGCGCGGGTCTATCTTGTACAAAAGGCTGGAGCAAGCAACCGAAATACTGCCTGCAATCAGACCATATCTTAAAAATGATGTCATTTGAATCAATTGATTTAAAACGTTTTACGCGCTTTTTTCAAAATCGCTGCCATAATTATAGCAATAATAGAACCTCCAAAAATAGAACCTAATGCGGCTTGCAAAATGAAAGCGGGCGATTGCATTGTTGCTTTTGCAGCATCCATTTGTTCCTCAATTTTGTCTTCAGGCAGTTCGGCTAATACACCAATTTTTTCAATCAATTCGCGTTGCGAATCCAAGACTTCTTGCATCGCATTTGGATTGATATAATTGAAATAAATATATTGAAACACGCCATTGATAATCCCTGAAATCACCAATGCCAACAAAATAATGATGAAAACGCGCCCGAAAGAGATGAATCCACCCAACTCGTTATCGCGGTGTTCGCGGACTTGCAGCACCAAAACGTACACCGCAACCGCCATTAACAAGACGTACACGGGCAATTGCGCCCCCATACTCGCATTAGAAAGCCCCGTTAACGACATCACTAAGGACGAAATGATGGAAACGGCGGCAGAAATAAGTCCATATTTGAGCACCACTTGCGAAAAACCAACATTTTTTTCGTCTTGAAACTCATTTGGATTGTCTAAGAATGTCATAGCGAATTTTTTTTTTAATTTTTTTTAAAATTTTTCCTCTTTTATCCAATTGGGAATGCAATTTTAAGCGTAATTACTACAATTTCAAAAAAATACCGCAATTTTATTGAAAAATTGTCCATTTTTTGTCTTATCGCTTTTTTAAAATAATATTTTTTTTTGAAAAAAGCGTGTATTTCGAGAAGAAACCTTATCTTTGCGCCTCAAAATCCATTCATAAAGAAAAATAAGAATGAAAAAAGATATTCATCCAAAAAATTATCGTACCGTCGTGTTCCGCGACATTTCCAATGATGAAGCGTTTTTGACGCGTTCCGCAGTCAA
>JBDLWG010000002.1:0-3351 GCA_039804385.1 Bacteroidota bacterium | reverse complement strand
CCATACTCCAAACGTTGTACTATACATTTATTAACTTAATAATAATTAAATGAAACAATTATTAATTGTCTTAACGCTTGTACTTCAATGCTTTAAACCACTTTACGCGCAAAAAACGTTCACGATTAGTGGTTATGTAGAAGATGCAGCTTCTGCTGAAAAACTGATTTCGGCTGCCGTTTTCGACAAAAAAAGTGGGAGTGGCATTGTGACAAACACGTATGGATTTTACAGTTTGACCTTGCCGAGAGGCGCGGTGGATTTAGCCACCACGTATGTCGGCTACGAATTGCAACTCCTTAATTTCAATTTGAAACAAGACACGACGATTCATTTTAAGTTGAAAAGCAGTGTGGAGATGCAAGAAGTGGTGGTCAGTGCGAAAAAGCAAGACCGCATTGAGGAACAAGTGCAAATGAGCAAAGTCACGATTCCGATTGAGCAATTGAAAAAAATCCCTGCACTGATGGGTGAAGTCGATGTTTTAAAAGCATTGCAATTGCTGCCAGGTGTTCAATCGGGTGGGGAAGGGCAAAACGGACTTTATGTACGCGGAGGCAGCCCTGACCAAAATTTAATTTTGTTAGATGGCGTTCCTGTGTATAATGTATCGCACATTGGCGGTTTTTTTTCCGTTTTCAATGGGGATGCGATTAAAAATGTCACCTTAACGAAAGGTGGTTTTCCTGCCCGATATGGTGGAAGATTGTCATCTATCATTGAAATTGACATGAAAGAAGGGAATATGAAAGAATTTCATGGGGAAGGCGGTATCGGTTTGATAGCTTCTCGGCTTACGTTGGAAGGTCCGATTCTCAAAGATAAAGCCTCTTTTATGGTTTCGGGGCGGCGTACCTATGTTGATTTATTAGCGCGCCCCTTTATAAGAAGTGCCGCAAGACAAGATGGATTAAACGATTTTGATTTGAGATTGCACTTTTACGATTTCAATGCAAAGGTCAATTACAAAATTAATGATAAACACCGATTGTTTTTGAGTGCTTATAATGGTCAAGATATTCTTTCCGTTGGAACGACTTACAAAGATGCGAATTATTCAAATACGACTTCGGGTGGAACGGATTGGGGCAATATTACCACCGCATTGCGTTGGAACTATTTGATTTCCAATAAGTTGTTTTCTAACACAACATTGACATACAGCCGTTTCGGGTTTAATTTTGGTTCTGCGTTTAATGAAACCAGAAATAATCCACTTGCCAAAACCGCTTTTTCTGCCAAATATGTATCAGGTATTGAAGATGTGGCAGGCAAAATAGACCTTGATTATGTGCTTAATACACAACATCGGATTCGATTTGGTGGTGGTGGTACTTATCATACTTATAATCCTGGAGCTTTTGTTTTAAAGGGAGAGGCTGATAACTTTAAATTCGATACCGTTTTAGGTGCTGTCAGCAAAGCCTATTCCTTTGAACCATCGTTTTACGTGGAAGATGAAGTGCAATTTGGGGCATTGAAAGCGAATATTGGGCTTCATGCCTCTGGTTTTAGCACGAAAAGCAAGTTTTATACGTCTTTACAACCGCGTTTGGGTGCGAATTACTTGTTAGGCGGCGGCTGGGCGGCAAAAGGCTCTTTTGCGACGATGACTCAATTTATTAATCTTTTAACAAATGAAAGCGTAGGCTTGCCATCCGATTTATGGGTTCCGAGTACGGATAAAATCAAACCGCAACAATCTTGGCAAGCGGCGATTGGCGTTGCGAAAACGCTTGGAAATGAATACGAATTTAGTGTAGAAGCCTATTACAAAAAAATGGATAATGTGCTTTCTTACAAAGAAGGCGTTTCCTTTTTGGGTTTGGAAAACAATTGGGAAAGCAAAATTACGCAAGGCAAAGGACGTGCGTATGGTGTTGAATTTTTCGTTCAGAAAAAAGAAGGCAACACAACAGGCTGGATTGGTTACACCTTGTCTTGGAATAAACGGCAATTTGATGGGAGCAATGGTAATGAACCGATTAATGCAGGTATAGAATTTCCATTCAGATATGATAGAAGACACGATATGTCAGTCGTTGTATCTCATAAGTTTACGAAAAGATTGAGCTTAACAGGTGCTTGGGTTTTTGGTACGGGCAATTCAGTGACGTTGAATAATATTGTCTATGCTTTGGCTGAACAAATGCCTTGGGGAACTTCGCTTGAACAGTTTGAAGTGGCTACGGTGGGCGAAAAAAACGCTTATCGGATGCCCAATTATCATCGATTAGATATTAACTTAGAATTTTCCAAAAAGAAAAAATATTACGAACGCAAATGGAGTATTGGCGCGTACAATGCTTATAATCGGGCAAATCCATACACGATTGTCAATGGAACGAAAACGATAACGAATCCAGTTCCCGGTGGACCGACGTATCAAAATGTGTATCGTCAATTTAGTTTATTTCCCATTATTCCATCCATAGCGTATGGATTTAAATTTTAAAATTAAAACATTTTAAGTATAAAATTTTAAAAAAATGAAAATATTAAAATATAATTTTATTTTTTTGTTAATATTCGGATTATCAGCTTGCGACCCAGAAGAATTTTTTTCGCCTGTGGTCGAGTTAGATATACCACCACACACCTCTAAATTGGTTGTTGCTGCTCATTTTGCACCGAATAGTGACTCCTTGCGCGTGTATGTGAGCAAAAGTTATGGTTTTTTAGACCCTAAAAGTCAATCATGGTCTGACTCGGATACGGTATCAGGTGTCCAAGTGCAACTTTTTAGAAATGATGTGTTATGGTCAACCTTTATGCGCGGGCGCAATGCTTTTTATACGAGTGGCAAAAAAATTCCATCTAATGATGCTTCGATTTATCGCCTTCAAGTCAGTGCGCCCAATTATGCAACCGTTACAGCTACTCAAAAAGTACCCGAATCGGTGCCTATCACGAAAGCGACTTTCACTTTACAAGGCGGTACGGAACCTGATGGGACGAAAGTGGATTTATACACGATTGAGTTCAACGACCCTGCGAATGATGCTAATTTTTACCAAGCAGAGATGACTCATAAATTTAAAAGAGGCAATTTTTGGGATGAGTACGATTTGGGATTAGTCCATTTCGCTGCTACGGGTGATAATGGCAATCAAAATATGTTGACGGATAATGCATTCAATGGTAAATCTTATAAATGGTTGTTAAAACCAAACTATTGGCGCGCCCAACCGCAAACGGGAGATACGATGACGGTTCGATTGATGCCTATTTCAAAAGATAGGTATTTGTACAATAAATCAAGAACCTTGCAATCGGACGCACAAGGCAATCCATTTGCGGAACCCGTTTTGTTATATACGAATTTGCAAAATGGGTACGGATTCTTCACCA
>JBDLWG010000001.1:0-7731 GCA_039804385.1 Bacteroidota bacterium | reverse complement strand
GAAAGAAAATTAAATTTTTTTATACCTTTGCTCCAAAGAAATTTATGTCAATGAATTACACGCTGAAAGAAGAGGGAAAATTTAAATACATCGAAACTGGCACCAATCATCCAGAAACGTTGGTATTATTACATGGTTTAATGGGTGCGTTGAGCAATTTCACCGCAGTTATCAACCATTTTTCCAAGACGCATAACGTAGTCGTGCCGATGTTGCCCATCTACGAATTGCCGATTTACAATGTCTCAATTCAAGGTTTTGTTGACTATGTAGTTGATTTTGTCGAATTTAAACATTACGATAAAATACATTTATTAGGCAATTCTTTGGGCGGACATATTGCCTTGCTCTATACGCTTGCGTGTCCAAATCGGGTGCAATCCGTGATTTTGACGGGTAGTTCTGGGTTGTTTGAGAGCGCGATGGGCAATACATTTCCTCGACGCGGTGACTACGAATATATCGCCACCAAAGCACGCGAAACGTTTTATGACCCTGCGGTTGCGGATAAAGAGTTGATTGATGATATTTTTTCGACCGTCAATGACCGTTCCAAAGCGATTCGGATTGTTGCCACTTCCAAATCCGCCATTCGACACAATTTGGCAGATAAATTACACCAAATCAAAGCACCCACTTTGTTGCTTTGGGGTAAAAATGATATTGTTACGCCGCCGTTTGTGGGGGAAAAATTCAATGAATTGATTGAAAATGCCCAATTGGTTTGGTTCGACAAGTGCGGTCACGCGCCGATGATGGAGCATCCGATTCTTTTCAATCGCCATTTGGAAAGTTTTTTGGAAGCAAATGCATTTACCAATGATTGATAATCAATAAGTCGAATCAAGGTCGGCAAGGTTGTAACCCTATCCATTACCCACAGAATAAAAATCCCGAAGGGATGGCATTTGGGTAACTCGAATCCGCTCATCCGCGCCTTCAATCCCGAAGGGATGACACTTCGGTAGAAGTGTCATCCCTTTGGGATTTTTTGATGCTGTGGGTAGTGGATAGGGTTTCAACCTCGACGACTTTTTGAAGCCTCGCCGACCTTTTGGATCGCTTCTTTCAATGGAACTACTTAACTTCGTACTTGATAGGAATTAATTTTTGTTTTCAATGGAAATGCGAAGCGATTGCGGTCTTAAATCATTTTTTTAGCCCTGTTTGTCGAAAAAGGGGAATGATTTTTACAGAATAGTTGTTATTTTTGCATCTAAATCAATCGAAAATCATTCTTTTTTATGAAAAATAAAACAACTGCGGGTTTATTGAGCCTATTTCTGGGCGTTTTTGGGGTACAATTTTTTTATTTAGGCAATTTTGGCTTAGGCATCATGGCATTGGCATTCACCTTTTCGCACCTTGCGAAATGGTCTGTTATGATTGGACTGATTCAAGGCATCTTGCTTTTGATAATGGACAAAGAGGAATTTAACCGAAAATACAATTCCAAATGGACTAAAAATCCTCAAAATCGCAACAATCAAGGCTATCCGCCGCAACAGCAGCCCGAATATCCGCCGCAGTTTCCACCCAAACAACAGTATCCGCCGCAATATCCGCCTAAACAACAGCCACAGTCGCAACCACCACCACAACAACAACCGTCTGCAAATGGTTTGACGAGTCAACAACGGGCTCAAATGGAGGTGTTACGCCAAGACGGTTTGAAAAAATTGGCAGATTATGATTTCAAAGGAGCGATTGAATCCTTTGGAAAAGGCATTGATATTGATGCAAAAGATAATTTATTACATTTTCAATTGGCTTGTTGTTATTCATCGGAGGAAAATACAAATATGGCATTATACCATATGGAAAAAGCGGTACAATATGGTTTTAAAGATTTTGAAAAAATCAAAAAAGAAGATACTTTAGCTTTTTTGCGGATTCAGACAGAGTTTGAATCCTTCGTCAGCAATGGTTATAAACGATTAGAAACCATTGAAAATCAAGGACTTCTGGAACGCTTGAAGCATCTGGCGAGTTTGCGCGAGCGCGGCATGTTGAGCGAAAAAGATTTTGCAGAACAGTCAAAACGATTATTCCAATAATTAAAATCAGGGTTTAAAATGCAGCAAGTTATAATATATTTGAAATTATTTTAATACTTTTTTTTCATTGGAAACTTTTCAAGATTGATAAAAAGTTGATTTTCAAGACGGTATAACGTTTGGAGGGTTTGAAACCCTCCAAACGTTGTTGTCGATTCTTACATTAAGCACTTACGCTTGCGTTATGATATTTTAAAAATCTATAATTTTTTCCTTTTTCAATTCATCGGCGAAGGCTTGGAAACTGCGCGCTCCTTTATGTTGCTTGTAAACGGTATTGAAATCTAATTTTTTAAAAATATCAGGTGCGTGATTTTCATCATATTTACCTTTTTTAGAATCCTTACTTAAATTTTGTAACGTTGCTTTTGGGTCTTTTTGCATCATAGGATTGCTTTTGAAGGATGCTTTTGTACCATAAAAATCATTAAAAGTTTGCATATCTGATAGGATTAATGCTTCCATTTCGGCAATTGCCAAGAAAAAAATACCTTTTCCGTCGCTTGCTTTATCTGCTTTTAGAAACCATTCATCTCGTAGATGCTTGTAAGCAATTATTTTTTCATTCGTCACTTCATCTGAATCTCGAATGAAAATAATTTTGTTCAAATCCTTCGCTTCGGTCTTTAATACATTTAAAAACCTATCACTATCCAAACCACCACCTCTAAATTTCTTCGCAATGACTTGAAAATCAATATTTTCAACGGATACTTTCAATAGTAAAGCTATCAAGGCTTTGGAATCATTATCGGGATGCTCCCCTACAATACCAATTTTGATATTTGCTTTTTTCTTATTTTGCTTCATCAAGTTCTTCTAAGTTTGAATGTAACCAAAAATCTTTTAATTCCAATCCTTCTGCATTCATATAGCGAAGTGCTTTTTGCATTTTTTGGGGCGATAAATGTTGCATTAAAGTTCCTTTTTGAACATCAATTTGAGTTATAACAATTTGATGCAATTCATCTTTTTCCAATATATTTAAAACATCAGGTGAATGCGTAGTTATAATAATTTGTTTGGTTTCGGATTGCCTTTTTAAAAAATCCATTATCCGAAATAATTGGTCTGGATGCAACCCAATTTCGGGTTCTTCAATCATTACAAGAGATTGATTATTAAGGGTTTGCGAAATAATATAAAATAACCGTTTGGTTCCATCCGATAATTCATTCCATGAATACCAATTGCTATTGACAAGAAATTCAAGCATAACATGATGGATGATTCCGCCATTTTCATGGATTTTAATCGTATAACCACTTGCAGGACGACAATCCTTAATCGGCGAAAAATGTTTCAAATGCCTTACAAGTTGCTCATCTACCTTAATTTTTTTTTCTAAATCATCCTTTTCGGATTCATCCCAATCGGACCATTCAGAAGGCATAAAATCCAACCGAGATTCAAATTGAAAAGGCTCAAAATAACCCAATTCGTCTTCAAATAGGAAATATCCAACCCGTTTATAGGCTTCGTCTATGGATTCCGTTACACTTCCCTTAAAATCACTGGCTTGCTTTAAATAAGGCAACTCGGGCGGTAAAGTAAACGGAATGATAATGGACTCTAATGAAGGCAGTTTATGCACAATATCTGGATGAAAAAGCGCATCTCTTTTGATTTTTCCTAATTTGGACTCGTAATACTTAATTTTCTTGCCTTTTAAAGTCTGGTGATTCATTTCTTTAACACTTCCTGTCCACTTTTTTTTCAATTTATCGGGAGGACTTGTAAATTCAAAACCAAATTCAAAACCAATCGGCAATTTATGATGTTCACTTTCCGAAAAAATGCTATGAACCGCCTGTACAAAATTAGTTTTCCCACTCCCATTTTGCCCAATCATAATATTGAGTCCAGGATGCAAATCAATGGTTAAATTTTGAATGCTTTTATAGTTTTTAAGGTTAATTTTGCTAATATAAGTTGTTTCTAACTCGCTCATTTTCAATTACTTTTAGGATTCTTAATGATTTTTCCAGCAATTTTCGCTTTGGAAATTTTTGAAATAGGATGCTTATGATTGGAAGGATTACAAAGATTTTTTGCATCCTATCGCAAAACCATCGTGCGCAAAGTATAAGTTGTGTTCTTCAACCGAAAATATCCTTCTAATCTTTAAAATCATAAGCATCCTATTTCAAAAATTGTCTAATCGCCTTTCCGCATCGCCTCATAAATCGCCGTTTGAATGCGCGGGCGATAATCGCCTTTGAGCAATTTATCATTGTCTGCATTCGGATAAGTTCTATTGGATAAAAAGATGTAAATCAATTGATTATTAGGGTCAATGTACAAAGCATTGCCTGTAAAACCCGTATGTCCAAAGGTCGAAAATGGAGCCGAAGGACTCATATTCAACGTTTTTTTCGCATCCGTTTCCTTCATATCCCAGCCGTAACCGCGCCGCGTACTGCCGCCTTGCCGACTCGTAAACAACGCAATTGTCTCTTGTTTGAAAAAGCGCGTCCCTTCATAAACGCCGCCATTCAACAACATTTGAGCTAAAATCGCTAAATCATTCGTATTAGAAAATAATCCCGCATGTCCACTCACACCGCCCAACATCGCCGCACCCATATCATGTACACTGCCGCGCAATCGCTGCATCCTAAAATACGTATCTTCTTCAGTCGGCGCAATATTATTTTCCGAAAAGCGGGTTAATGGATTGAAAAGCGTTGCATTCATGCCCAAAGGTTGATAAAAATTTTCTGTTACAAAAGCATCTAAGGTTTTACCAGTGATTTTGTGAATCAATTCGGTCATCAATATCAAGCCTAAATCGGAATATTTATAATCAGTCGTTGCTTCTAAGGGCGAAGCAACGATTTTTTCAAAAAGGGTTTCCACATAATTTTCATCCATGTACAAATTTTTAGCGACAGGAATGGTGAAATTTCCTTTTTTTGTTTCGCTATAATACTGGTTTGACCATTTATTATTTTGCAAGGTTTCTTTGTAAAAAGGAATCCAAGGTTTCAAACCCGCTTGATGAATCAATAGATTTTTCAACAAAACGTGTTCTTTATTAGAACCTTTCAAGCGCGGCAAATAATCACTTAACTTTTTATTTAAATCCAATTGCCCTGTTTCATGCAACTTCATCAAACAAATTGTAGTAGCTGCCACTTTCGTAATACTTGCCAAATCATACAAATCATCGGTTTGCACAGGTTCAACGCGCTCATACGTATGATGCCCAAATGCTTTATGATATGCCACTTGTCCGCCTTTCGCGACCAAAATTTGGCAACCTGGAGCCGCCCCATTTGCAATCAATTCTTGGGCAATAGAATCCACTTTTTTTAACTTATTTAAATCAAAACCAATGGTTTCAATATTAAAATTTTTAGGCAAATATTTGGGTTGAATCATCGCTCTATCACCAAATTTCGATTTTGGACTTGCCGTAATCGGCAATTTTCCTGTCAAGGTGAATTTGCCAAACAACGCATTTGCCGCCAATTGTTGCGTCATCGGGTCATCGTTGTAACACTCTAAAAGGTTTGAAATGCCATCAAAATATTTCAAACTATACGGATTTCCAAAAACCACTAACATCACTTTTTTCTTCGCGCTCAACTCGGTAATCAAATTCCGAATCGTATCATTTAAACCAAATTGTTTTGCCGCTTGCGGAACCATATCGTGCAACGAGATGATGACCGTTTCTACACTTTTTAATTTTTCAAATAAATTATTTTTCTCTTCCAAACTCGCTCGTTTGCCGATTTGATACGGCGCGATTGCAGCTGATAATTCAACGATTTGTTTTTGAAAATCCGTTAGACTTGTCGCGCCAATACTGAGTGATGCCACTTTTGCCGACTTTTCAACGGTGAATGGAACCATTGTATCCTCGTTCCGAACCAAGGTCAAAGCCGCTTCAATCAATTGCTTTTTCAATGCCAACGCTTCTGCGGATTGAATATCAGACCGAATATTATGGGTTTCAATCACTGTTTTTTGAGTCAAACCGAAACGATATTTGGCAGCAAGCACTCTTTTCACACTTTTTTCCACTTCCGCAGGATTGATTTTGCCTGCATTGATGTATTCCTTGATTTTCAAAATCGCATTTCCAACATCTTCTGGCAAACATAAAATATCATTTCCCGCCGCAATGGAACGCGCTTCGACTTCGCCACCAGAATAATATTTGGTCACACCTTTCATTTCCAAACCATCTGTAAAAATAATGCCTTTAAACCCTATTTCATTCCGCAAAATATCTGTAACCGCTTTTTTAGAAAGGGATGTTGGCAAATTGGGCGTATTATCAATGGACGGAATTTGCAAATGCGCCGCCATCATCGATTGAATCCCGCCATCCGTCAAAATCCGAAAAGGCAACATTTCGGTATTACGCAAATGCGTCATATCATGCTTGATAAGCGGCAAATCGTAATGCGAATCCGCATCCGTATCGCCATGTCCCGGAAAGTGTTTGGCGCAAGCCATTAAACCATTATCTTGCATGCCGCGCATATACATAAAGCATTTAGTAGCAACGTTATACTTATCTTCGCCAAAAGAACGCTCATTGATAACAGGATTATTCGGATTGTTATTCACGTCCGCAACAGGTGCGAAATTGATGTGAACGCCCAATCTTTTACACTCTTTAGCAACGATTTTTCCAAAATGATATAACAATTTATCATCTTGTATTGCGCCCAACATGAGTTGTTTTGGGAAGGTGATACAGGTCTCTTTCAAGCGCATACTCAATCCCCATTCGGCATCCATTGCCACTAAAAGCGGCGTTTTTGACAATTTTTGATACCGATTGGTCAATTCAGCCTGCTTTTCGGGCGTTCCTTGAAAAAAACAGAGGGAACCGACTTGGTATTTCTGAATCAACGCTTCCACTTTCGCCACATGGTCATCGCCCAAATTGGAATGCGCCCGAATCATCATTAATTGCCCTAAACGCTCGTCTTCCGACAAGGCATTATACAAATTATCGATATATTCCACCTCTGTTCGCGGCTGCTGCGCTATAAGCGGCTGCGCCAACCAAGAAAGCAGGCATAATTGAAGGAGCTTCTTTTTCATTTTTCTGATTTTTATTGTAAACGCAAAATTGCGTCAATCTAAGCAAATTGACGCAATTTTTTTAGAAAAAATGTTCTATGCCTTTTCACAACACGATTTTTTTCACCTGTGCATAAAACCGTGCACAAAGCAGCACGCCCAAAAGTGTCAAACTAACCGTCAAACCCACCCAAATGCCCCGACTTTGCATGCCAAAAGGCTCCGCAAGCATCCAACCAAGCGGCAGACCTGCTATCCAATACGCAAAAATACTTAAAATCGTAGGTTGTTTCACATCGGCAATGCCGCGCAAAATGCCCATTGAAGTGGCTTGCAACCCATCCGATAGTTGAAAAAAACTGCCCAATATCAGCAATTGCACCGCAAAAGGCACGACTGCGGCATCTTGCGTGTATAAACCCACTAAAAATTCGGGTACCGCAAAGAACAAAATCGCGGAACAACTCATTACACAAGTTGCTAATATCAAAGCAGTCGTTCCAGCGCGGCGCATCGCATCTCTATCCTTCAATCCCCAAAAATGTCCCACTCGAATCCCGCCTGCTGCTGCAACGCCCGTTATCATCATATAACTAACGGTACACATATTTAAAGCGATTTGATGGGC